>NZ_BCVJ01000001.1 GCF_001591685.1 Ligilactobacillus murinus DSM 20452 = NBRC 14221
AGTACAACTTAGCACGGCGTACACGACCGTAACGTACAACTTCGATCTTGTCAACACGTGGTGTGTGCAATGGGAATGTACGTTCAACACCTACACCGTTACTGATTTTACGAACTGTGTAAGTTTCTGAGATACCTTCGCCACGACGCTTGATAACAACGCCTTCGAAGATTTGGATACGTTCACGCTTACCTTCAACGATACGAGCGTGAACACGCACTGTATCACCAGCGCGGAATTCTGGAATATCATTACGTAATTGAGATTCCGTAATCTTTTGGATCAATGGGTTTACTGACATTATATATGTTCTCCTTTTCCTCGACATTCATGTCCAGATACAGCGGAATATCGTTAATCGTCGGCAAATAGCCAATAAATATCTTAACACACTCAAATTTGAATGTAAATATCAATTTTAAAATTTTGGTTTATCTAGCGGTGGTGCCGGTACTGGATGGGTCCCGATAAACTTCTCCATCCAGACCATATCATACCAAGTATCAAATTTGTAGCCACAGCTATGAAAACGGCCGACCAGCCGATACCCTAAATGCTCATGAAAATGCATACTAGCATAATCAACATGTGCCTCATTAGTCGCAGGAACACTGATACAGGCATTGATATTTTGGATACCTTGGAATTTAAGCTTTTTTTCTAATGCTTGATAGAGTTTTTTACCAATGCCACCGCCTCGACTGGCATGGTCCAAGTAGATTGTGACTTCAACCGCCCATTTATACGCTTCTCGATGATTGAAGGAAGCTGCATAAGCAAAGCCAACTACGACATTGTCTTTTACAGCTACTAAATAAGGATACGTAGCCGTGATTTGCTCGATCCGTTCAGTAAATTCAGGCAAGGTTGGAACTTTATATTCGAAAGTGATCGCTGTTTTTTCAACATAATAAGCATAGATCTGGCGTAAAGTCTCAATATCAGCTTTTTGGACCGGTCTGATCAAAACTTCACTCATCGGCATTTACCTCAAGCGTCTTAAATTCTCGCAACCATTTCTCCTCTTGGGCAGAAAGCTCATAGTTCTCTAAAAGATCAGGGCGACGTTCATAGGTTCGACGTAAAGCTTCCTTATTGCGCCATTCAGCGATTTTTTGATGATTACCACTTGTTAGTACTTCAGGCACTTTCATTCCTCTAAAATCAGCTGGACGAGTGTATTGTGGATATTCGAGTAAGCCCATCGAAAATGAATCGCCTAAAGCTGACTCACGGTTACCTAAAACATCTGGCAATAAGCGCACCGTTGCATCGATCACGACCATCGCGCCTAATTCGCCTCCCGTCAAGACAAAATCACCTAATGAGATCTCATCTGTAACTCGTTCTCTGATCCGCTCATCATAACCTTCATAATGGCCACAAATAAAGGTCAAATGTTTTTCTTGTGATAATTCTTCAGCAACTTTTTGATCAAATTTACGCCCAGCTGGGTCTAGTAAGATGACCTTGCCCAAGCCATCATTTTTAGCGGCGATCGCATCTAAAGCATCATAGATCGGTTGAGCTTGTAACAACATGCCCGCGCCACCTCCATAAGGTGTATCATCAACATGACGTTGCTTATTAGTCGTATAGTCACGAAAATCGGTCACTTCAACATCAAGTAGTTGTTTTTCGATCGCTTTGCCTACGATCGATTGCGTCAATGGCCCCTTGAACATTTCGGGAAATAAACTTAAAATATCTATCTTCATCTAGTCATCCAATCCCTCTAAAAGTTCAACATGCACTTTACCAGCAGCTAGATCGACGTCTTTGATCACATCATCGATCACTGGCAATAAGAGATCATTTTTTTGTTTACGCTTAACGACCCAAACATCATTAGCTCCAGGCGATAAGATCTCCTTGATCTTTCCAAGCGTGTTCCCATTTTCATCCACAACATCCAAACCGATGATCTGATGATAATAATACGAACCATCTTCGAGTTCTTCTTGTTGGTCAGCCGAAACTTTTAGATCATCACCCTTAAATTTTTCAACTAAATTGATGTTGTCATAGCCTTCAAACGCTAGCATGATAAATTGCTTATGGCGTCGACTCTTTTGGATCGTCAATTCTGTTCCCGTGCTTGCATTTTGCTTAAAAGCATATAATTTATTACCTGGCTTGAAACGCTCTTCTGGAAAATCAGTCGTTGCGATCACCTTGACTTCCCCGCGGATCCCATGAGTATTAACGATTTTTCCAACTTGATAAAATTCCATTTAAAAACCTCCTCGTATTTGCTATTAAAAAAACCTCTGAAGAAACTAGGTTTCAGACAGAGGTTTGATTAATCATCTACAATATTTAAACGAACACGCAAAGGTCCGTCAATACGAATGCTATAAACAATGGTCCGGATCGCTTGAGCTACCCGACCATGTTTTCCAATCACACGCCCGACATCTTCAGGCGCTACAGATAAGTTAAAATTCAGAAAATGTGCATCCTGGGCAGTTGTGATCGCAATCGCCTCAGGTTCAGACACCAATGGTTTGACAATCGATAAGATCAATTGTTTCACATCTGCTTCTGTCATTTACCTAACCTTATTTCTTGGAGTACTTAGCTTCGTGGAATTTCTTCATAACGCCTTCTTTTGAAAGGATGTTACGAACTGTATCTGATGGTTGAGCACCGTTATTCAACCAGCCCATGATAGCTTCTTCTTTAAGTGTAACTTGTTCTGGTTGTGTCAATGGGTTGTATGTACCCACTGTTTCGATGAAACGGCCATCACGTGGAGAACGTGAATCTGCTACAACGATACGATAGAATGGGCGCTTCTTAGAACCCATACGCTTTAAACGAATTTTTACTGACATGCATTACACCTCCTAATATCTTATCAACGATAAATAATATACCAGTAATTTGGTCTGCTGTAAAGGGAAAATTCTTGACAGTTATAAAAAATTTTTCTAATTTAAAGAAAAACCTTGATTTACCGCCTATTTACGCCGTTTACGCAAACGTTGTAATTTACGTTTTTTATTTTTACGCACCATACGATTCATAGACATCTTAGCTAATTTACCACCGATGCCATCACCTAAGAGACCTTCCATCCCACTGAAATTCCCCTTAGACATCTTTTGCATCATATCACGCATTTGCTTGAACTGTTTGATCATACGATTCACTTCTTGGATCGGACGTCCTGAACCAGCTGCGATCCGTCGTCTGCGACTTGGATTCAAAAGATCGGGATCTTCTCGTTCTTGTGGTGTCATCGAGTAAACGATCGCTTTGGTATGTTCCATATCTTTAGGATCAACTTTGATATTTTTTAGGGCTGGATTATTGGCCATCCCTGGGATCATCTTCATGATATCTTCGATCGGTCCCATATTTTGAACTTGTTCTAATTGATCTAAAAAGTCATTGAAATCAAAGCTATTTTCCCGCATTTTATCGGCGAGTTCTTCTGCTTTTTTCTCATCAAAGTCCTTTTGTGCTTTTTCGATCAACGTGAGCATATCACCCATCCCTAAGATACGTGATGCCATTCGATCAGGATAAAAGACGTCTAAAGCCGTCATTTTTTCACCTTGCCCGATAAACTTGATCGGTTTGCCTGTCACCGCACGGATCGAAAGCGCAGCCCCACCACGAGTATCGCCATCTAATTTAGTTAGTACGATACCCGTTACATCCAATTGATCATTAAAGCCTTGTGCGACTTCAACGGCATTTTGCCCAGTCATCGCATCAACTGTCAGCAAGATCTCATTTGGTTGTGCCAATTCTTTGATATTGACTAACTCATCCATCAATTTTTCATCGATCTGTAAACGACCAGCCGTATCGATGATCACATAGTCATTTTTCTTTTCCTTGGCTAGTTGCATCCCTTGCTTAACGATCTCGACTGGATCGACATCAGTTCCTAATTCAAAGACTGGAACATCTAATTCACGGCCGATCGTCTTTAATTGGTCGACCGCAGCTGGACGATAAACGTCAGCCGCGATCATCAATGGGCGCGCATTTTGTTCGTCTTTTAGACGTTTAGCTAGTTTCCCTGCTGTTGTCGTTTTACCAGCACCTTGTAGCCCGACCATCATAATGACTGTTGGGATCTTAGGTGATTTATTCAATGGTGTGGCTTCTTCGCCCATCACCTTGACTAATTCTTCATTAACGATCTTTACGATCTGTTGTGCTGGCGTTAAGCTTTCTAACACCTCAGCACCTACAGCTCGAGTACGCACGGTCTTAACAAAGTCTTTGACCACTTTAAAGTTAACGTCAGATTCTAACAAAGCCAAACGGATCTCACGCATTACCTCTTTGACGTCGGATTCGCTGACCTTTCCCTTACGCCGTAATTTTCCGATCGCATTTTGGAGACGTTCTGTTAATCCTTCAAATGCCATTTAGTGCACCAACTTTCATTTTTCTTCTAAAATTTCTAATTTTTCGACCAATGCTAATAACTTTTCATCAGTCGGATATTTTTTAGTCACATAAGCTAAAAGTTCATCCGTTTTTTCGCTTTGCTGTAAAAAATCACGATACAGATGCAATTTCTGCTCATATTCTTCTAAAATTTTTTCAGTCCGTTTGATGTTATCGTAGACTGCTTGCCGTGAAACTTCATAATTTTCGGCGATCTCACCTAACGAAAAATCATCGCGATAATACAAAGCGATGTAATTCATTTGCTTTTTAGTCAGCAAAGGTTCATAGAATTCAAACAAAGCATTGATCCGATTTGTTTTTTCAATTGCCATTTTCTTACCCTAATCTTTCTTAGGTGTAACCAGACCCTTAAATAAGCCATAGACAAATTCTTCAGGTGAAAAGTCGCGAAGATCATCCATTTTTTCGCCTAGGCCCACTAATTTCACTGGTAAATGAAGTTCGTTTCTGATCGCTAACACGATCCCACCACGTGCAGTCCCGTCTAACTTAGTCAAGACGATCCCGGTAACATCAGTAACTTCTTTAAATTGCTTGGCTTGCGTCAAAGCATTTTGACCTGTTGTTGCATCCAAAGCCAATAACACTTCTTGCGGTGCATCAGGTAATTCACGCGTAATGACACGCTTGATCTTATCTAACTCGTTCATCAAGTTGACTTTATTTTGCAAACGTCCCGCCGTATCGACTAATAAAATATCGTAGTTTTCTTTTTTTGCCTTGACCACAGCATCGTAAACAACAGCTGCCGGATCACTTTTTTCTGGCTTAGTAACCACATCGACCCCGACCCGGCGGCCCCATTCAGCTAACTGCTCGATCGCACCTGCTCGGAAAGTATCACCAGCAGCTAACAAAACTTTTTTACCAGCTTGTTGGTAACGGTGGGCTAATTTACCGATCGTTGTTGTTTTACCTACCCCATTGACCCCAACAAACAAGAACACTGTCGGCTCAGTTGGATCTTTAGCAAAGTGTAAGCTATTGTCTTCATCAACGCCTTCGCTTTCATAAATGTCGACTAAGCGTTCAATGATCGCATCAGAAACGTCAGAGCGACTTTTAGCATTACGCAATTTTACTTCATCTTGCAATTCATCACTGATCTTCATCGCAGTCTCAAAGCCAACATCGGCTTCGATCAAGGTTTCTTCGAGTTCTTCAAAGAAATCCTCATCTACTCGTCTAAAATTAGCCAATAAAGCATTTAATTTAGCACCAAAACCCTTACGCGACTTAGCTAAGCCCTTGTCATAACGCACGGTTTCAGACGATGTTGTCTGTATTTCCGGTTCCTCAGGTTCTGCTTTAGTTTCTTTTGGCTCATCACTTTGTTGTTCTACCGACTCTTCGTCAGCTTTTTTAGCGATTTCGACTTCGTTATTTTCTGATGTTGTTTCAACTTCTTCAATAACTTCTACTTTTTCTGGTGTTTGCACCACTTCTTTGGTATCTTCAACTTCTTTAGCGACTGGTTCAGCCTCTTTTGCTTCAGCAGTTGTTGTTTCTGCTACTTCAGGCTGATCATCTTCTGATGTAGCCGTTGTTGCTTCATTTGTCGCTGTTTCCTCAGGTTCTTGGTTTTCTTCTGAGGTCGAAACAATTTCGTCTTCTTTTTTTGGTTCTTCTTCAGGTTCACCCGAAAAAGCTCGTCTTAATCGATCAAAAAGGCCCATGCCCATCCCTCATTTCTTATTTTGTTTTATTTTATCAAATTCATTTGTATTTTCCAAAACACTAGGCTAATTCATCCAACGATACCGAGACCATCTTTGAGACCCCTGATTCTTGCATCGTAACCCCATATAAGACGTCAGCATTCATCATCGTCCCTTTACGATGGGTGATCACGATAAATTGCGTTTGTGCATTAAAGCGTTGGAGATAACGCGAGTAACGGATAACATTAGCGTCATCCAAGGCAGCTTCTGCTTCATCCAAGACCACAAAAGGCACTGGGCGGACCTTTAAGATCGCAAACAATAATACGATCGCAGTCAAGGCACGTTCCCCACCTGAAAGTAGATTCAAATGCTGAAATTTCTTACCTGGTGGCTGGGCCATGATCTCGACACCTGTAGTCAACAGATCGGCTGGATCAGTCAAGCTAAGCATCGCCTTGCCTCCTTCAAAGACTTGCGGAAAGATCGCAGAAAAGGCGGCCGCCACTTCATCAAAGGCTTGTTTAAAACGACTTTTAGCTTCAGCATCCATTTCATCCATACTTTGAACTAATTGTGCTTTTGCCTCTAAAAGGTCGGCTTGCTGTTGTGTCAAGAATTCATAACGCGTATTGATCCGTTCAAATTCACTGATCGCCCCTAAATTGACTTCACCTAACTCTTCGATCCCTAACTTCAAAAGATGGACTTTATTTTTGACAAATTCTAGATCTGTTGCTTGATTTTCTTGTTTAGCCATTTCATAACTCAAGCCATAGTTTTGAGCCAATTCATCTAGGTCACGCGCTAGATCTGCTTTAAAACTTCCTAATTGTGCCTTGATATCGCTCTTTTCATCCAGACTAGCCTGACGCAATTCATTTGCCCGTTTCAATTCTTGTTGTGCATTTTTTAGGCGTACTGCTAAATCTTGACGTTTTTGTTTTTGAGCTGTGATCGCTTGCTCAAGCTCTTCATAACGCTGTTCGACATCTTGACGTTTAGCTTCGATATCAGTATCGCGCACCTGATTTTGTTTTTGATTTTCTTTGATCTCAGATATCTTAGATTGCGCTTTTGTGATCCGTGCATGAGTCTGCTCCAATTGCACTTGACTTTCTTTGACTTGAACTTGTAGCAATTGCGCTCTTTCTTTGGCGATCGCTTCTTTTTGCTTGAGTTCATTTAAAGTCGCTTGCTGTTTTGCTTGAGTCGCACTGGTATCTTTTTGTAAAGCTACGCGTAATTTGATCTCACTTTGCTTAGTTTCGATATCTTTTGTTAAAGTTGCTTGCTGTTCTACCAAAGCTTGATGCTTACTTTCATACTGACTTTGATCAGCCTCACTCATGCTAGCTATTACTTCTAGCTGTTTGACTTGATCAGCTTGATGTTCAACTTCAAGCTCACAGCGTTCCAAATTCTTGAGCGCTTGTTGGTGGGCTTCTAATGCCTGTTGTTCGCTAGGCTTCAATGTCTCAAGTTCTTTAACTAGTTGTTCGACTTTTTCTTTAGTCTGACCGCCTTCAAATTCGATCTGCGATAGCTTTTGTTCCATCACAGTAATATCAGCCGCCAATTTTTCAACTTGTTGCTGCTGCTCTAGAAGACCAGTTCGCTGATTTCTATCTTGTCCCCCAGTCATCGAACCTCCAGCATTGATAACTTCACCTGCTAAAGTTACGATCTTGACACT
This sequence comes from Ligilactobacillus murinus DSM 20452 = NBRC 14221, assembly GCF_001591685.1. GTDB lineage: Bacteria > Bacillota > Bacilli > Lactobacillales > Lactobacillaceae > Ligilactobacillus > Ligilactobacillus murinus. The sequence goes on from NZ_BCVJ01000001.1 coordinate 7,795, forward strand.
ATAATTGAGCTTTACAGCAAGCTTAGTAGCAGCATCTAGATCTTGCGCGATCACGATCGCCCCTAATAAATATTCGACAACAGGTTTATCCAAAGGATCGTATTGGACCAGATCTTTAGCAAGCCCGACAACACCTACTTGTTGTTGGATCGTCTGTAAGTGACCTTGTGCTAAAAAACGTGGTTTGACAGTCGTACGGGGCAAAAATGTCGCCCGACCAGCTTTTTTCTTTGTCAAATAGTTGATCGCCGCTTTAGCACTTCTTTCATCGGTCACGATCACATTTTGTAGTTGTGCGCCTAATGCCACATCGATCGCTTTAGCTACTTGGGCTGGGACCTTGAGACGTTGAGCTACCGAACCTACTACACCTGTCAGATCAGCTTGTAAGATCGCTTTGACGCCATGATAATAACCAGCATAATTAGCCGCAATATTTTGCAACGATTCATGCTGAGCACGTGCCTTTTGCAAGATCTCACTTGCCTTGAGCCAGCGTCTTTGTTGGTCTTCTCGCAAGCGCTGGGCGGTCGTTTGTTGTGTTTGAAGTTCGAGCACCGTCGCTTGAACTTTAGCATACGCCGTCTTAGCTTCAGTTGCTTGCTTACTTGCGCTTGCCTGTTTTTCTTTGAGCGTGGCTAATTGCGCTTTAGCATTTGCGATCCGTTTTTGATCAGCTTGATGTTGCTCTGAATTACGCTGATTTTCCTGTTCTAAATAGGCTAATTCATTTTTAGTCGAAACTTGTGCCTGCATTAGATCGATCAGATCTTGGCGCAACTTTTCGACCTGATCAGCCAACGTCTCAGGATCATCGACTAATGCTGCTTGGATGTCTCGGATCTGCTTAGTATATTTATTTTGCAAGGAAGCTGCTTTGGCTTGCTGTGTTGTCAATTCATCGACTTGTGCTTGTAGTTTTGCAACCAAACTTTCATCGCGCTTGATATTTTCATTGAACTCCGCGAGCCGCTCGTTAAAGAGATCATCATCATGCTTTGAGATATCCTGACGCCCGATCAGTTTCTCACGTTGCCCCGTTAAAAGGTTGAATTCTCTTTGATCTTCATCTAATTTTGCTTCTAATTTTGCTTGCTTATCTGCTAATTGTTGCGATTTTTGCTCCTGGAGCTCAGCGTGCTTCGTATGGGTCGCCAGCAATTTTTCGATCTCGGAAAGTTTGGCTTCGATCTGTGCTTTATTTTTAGCACGTTGCTCGATCTCTAAGACTAACCGACTTTTCTCATAATGGTCAAATTCTTCTTTTTGAGCAACATAGTCCTTAGCTATACTTGCTTGTTCTTTTAACGGCTCTCTTTGTTGCCGTAATTCGGTAATAATATCTGCTACCCGATCTAGATGATCCGTAGTTTCTGCTAATTCCTGTTGCGCCTTTTGCTTTTCTTTTTTGTACTTGACCACTCCGGCGACTTCTTCGATCAAAACACGCCGATCTTGAGGTTTACTGTTAAAGATAGCCTCAACTTTGCCCTGTGAAATGATCGAAAATGATTCCCGCCCCAAGCCAGTATCCATAAATAATTCTACAATGTCACGCAAACGAACTTTGGCATTGTTGATCAAAAAATCACTGTCACCATTCCGATAGATCTTACGCGAGATCACAACTTGATCAGCATTTAAATCTAAAAAATGGTCTGAGTTATCAAATTCTAATTCAACTTCGGCATGATTTAGCGGGGCCCTTGTCTGAGAACCTGCAAAAATAACATCTGGCATTTTCCCCCCACGTAGGCTTTTAGCAGATTGCTCCCCTAAAGCCCAACGTAAAGCTTCAATAATGTTACTTTTACCACTCCCATTTGGTCCAACGATCCCAGTCATACCATCTTGAAATTCGATCTTGGTCTTGTCAGCAAAGGATTTAAATCCGTTTAGAGTCAACGACTTTAACTTCATGCTGAATTTCTTCCCTTCAAATAAACTAATTTTTTTGGAGTGCTTTTAGTGCTTGGAAAGCCGCTTGTTGCTCAGCGGCTTTTTTTGACATCCCTTTTCCTTCACCGATCTTTTGCCCATCAGCATAAACTGCCATGGTGTATTCTTTTTCATTATCAGGACCATTTTCAGCAACTTTAACATAAGTGATCTTGCAGTCCCCATGTTGTTGCAATAGTTCTTGGAGTTCAGTTTTATGATCTAAGTAGTGATCAAACCAGCCGAGATCAAGCTTAGGAAAGACGACCCGACTGATAAAACTGACAACGACTGCTTTACCCTGGTCAAGATATAACGCCCCGATAAAAGCTTCAAAAATATCACAAAGTAATGATGCCCGATTACGCGCGTTGGCTTTTTCTTCACCCTTACCTAAGCGGATATATTCATCAAAATGACATTCCTTAGCAAATTTGCTGAAACTATCTTCACAGACCATTGCTGCACGCAAACGTGAAAGTTTTCCTTCTGGCAAAGTAGGATAGCGTTTAAATAAGTATTCTGAGACGCAAAGTTGCATCACAGCATCACCTAAAAATTCGATCCTTTCGTAATATTTTAGTTTTTCACGTGGATGTTCGTTTACATAAGAAGCATGAGTAAAAGCTTCGTCAAGTAAAGCTGTATTTTTAAAATCAATGCCAAAATCATCCTTTAGCATTTGTGTTAGTCCAATTATCAAAATGATTCTCCTCACTTTATTAATGCATTATCCATTATAGCAAAAAAGACCAGCTTTGTTACAGCTGGCCTAAGATAATTCTATCCTTGATGTGAAGCGATATAATCTACAGCATCTTTAACCGTCACGATTTGTTCGGCGTCTTCGTCAGAAATTTCAGCACCAAAAGCATCTTCTAATTCCAAAACAAACTCCACCAGATCGATCGAATCAGCATCAAGATCTGTCTTAAAGTTTGTTTGTTCTGTCACCTTATCAGCTGAAACATCAAAGTGATCCTCAATAATTGTTGTGATTTTTGTAAAAATTTCGTTTTCTGTCATGGATATCAACCTCACCTATCCTAGTTTTTCGCAAACAAGTATATCATACTATTCAGCGTCTTTGCTATCTAAAACTTCTTTAGCCTGTTGTGCTTGCCAGTATTTGGTAAAATTAGGCACCATTTCTTCATCGATCATAGTTCTGATCTGCTTTAATGTGTAATACACTGTCAGATCATCACTTGACCCATGAGCTTTAACGACCGGCGCTTTGACCCCAAGTAAGACTGCGCCACCATATTGCGCCTGATCCATTCGACCTTTGATGCTCTTTAAGTCATCTTTTAATAACAGTGCACCTAATTTGCCCTTAGCACCAGCATTAGCGATCGTGTCTTTCAACAAACTCATTACAGCTAATGCAGTTCCTTCGATCGCTTTTAAAACAGCATTACCTGTGAAGCCATCTGCAACGACTACATCACAGACACCTTTCATCAGATCTTTAGACTCAACATTTCCGATAAAATTCAAATTTTCATCAGCTGCTAAAAGTTGGTAAGCTTCTTGCGTTACTTTACTTCCCTTGTGTGATTCAGTCCCATTATTCAATAGCCCGATCCGTGGTGCTTTGATCCCTCGAACGTTGCTAGCATAATAGGTCCCTAAAAGAGCATACTGATAAAGGTGCTCTGGTTTACTATCTGCATTAGCCCCACTATCAAGTAAGTTAAATGCTCCATCCTGCCCTGAAACAACAGGCAATGTCGATAACAAGCCTGGGCGCGTGATTCCCTTGATCCGACCGACTAGTAAAAGTCCCGCTGTCAAAAGAGCTCCCGTGTTACCACAAGAAAACAGCGCGTCAGCTTCTTTAGCCTTGACCGCATTAGCTGCTACGACCAAAGACGAATCTTTCTTACGTCGGATCGCTCGGACTGGTTCATCATTCATATCGATCACTTCAGTCGTATTAACGATCGTGATCCGGGTTGGATCAGTTATATATTGCTCGATCGCGGTCTTATCACCATATAAAATAAGTTCTAGGTCGCTAAATTCATCGCGTGCTTTGAGCGCACCCTTAACAACACTTTCGGGTGCATTGTCGCCCCCCATTGCATCGATCGCAATTTTCATTTCATACATCCTCTCTTTAGTCAAAACTAGTAAAATAAGTAAGTTCTTGATTCAAATAGCGCATCAAACCTGCATTTTCCTGGCGATAACGGAATTTTTCGTCAGCCAAAAGTTTAGCTACTTCTAATTGCGCTACTTGTAAAATATTGAAATCACTTACTGGATCACCGATCTTAAAATCTGGCAGACCCGACTGTTTCTTACCTAAAACATCCCCTGGTCCCCGTAATTCTAGATCTTTTTGCGCGATCACAAAACCATCTGTCGTTTCGACCATTGTTTTCATTCTTTCGATCCCATACTCACTCTTAGGATCAGCTACCAATAAACAATATGATCGTTTACTGCCCCGTCCGACACGACCACGCAATTGATGTAACTGTGCTAAGCCAAAGCGTTCAGCATCTAAGATCACCATGACTGTTGCATTGGGAACATCGACCCCAACTTCGATCACTGTCGTCGAGACTAAAATATCTAGCTCACCTGCTTTAAAATGATCCATTACTTCATCTTTTTGTTCAGACGTCAGCTGACCATGTAATAGTCCCACCTCATAACGCCCTGCATAGTGAGCCTTTAACTTTTCATAGATCTCCGTAGCATTTTGAAGATCCAACATTTCTGACTCAGCGATCAATGGTGAGATCACATAAGCTTGTGAACCATTTTGCAACTGTTGTTCCATAAAGTCAAGTGCTTGTGTGAATTGCTTTTGGCGTAACCAACTTGTTTTGATCGTTTGCCGTCCCTTAGGTAGTTCATCAATTATCGAAACATCCATCTCACCGTAAGTCGTGATCGCTAGTGTTCGTGGGATCGGGGTCGCTGTCATCGCTAAAGTATCGGGAAAATTCCCTTTTTGACGTAAAGCTTGGCGCTGACCGACCCCAAAACGATGCTGTTCATCAGTAACAACTAAGCCCAACTTTTTAAAGTTGACATTGTCTTGGATCACTGCATGTGTCCCGATCAATAAATTTATCTCCCCACTGGCTAAATTATCCAACAAAGTCTGCTTTGCTTTTTGTTTGCGAGTTACACTACTAGTCAATAAAGCTACATTGACCTCTGGCATAGTTTCAAATAATTGGGCTAACTTTTGAGCATGCTGTTGCGCTAAGATCTCAGTTGGTGCCATCAAGACCGTTTGATATCCTGCTGTGATAGCAGCATACATAGCTAAAGCCGCAACGACCGTTTTCCCTGAACCCACATCCCCCTGTAAGAGACGATTCATGTGTTCTGGCCGATGTAGATCCCGACAGATCTCGTTAACGACTCGTTTTTGAGCAACTGTCAGTTCAAAAGGTAACTGTTTGATAAATTGACGCAATTTATCGTTATCATATTTGATAATGATCCCGTTTTCTTTACGATGTTTTTGCTTAAGCAGTTGGATCCGTAATTGAAATTTGAAAAACTCTTCAAAGATCGCTGAGCGCCGAGCTGCTTTTCCTTGAGCTAAAGTCACTGGAAAATGCATATCATGGATCATTTGGCTACGTGTTTCTAACCGAAATTTTTGGCGCAAACTATCAGGGACGATATCAAATATCAAATCATGATAGTTTGCATAGGCTAGTGAAACAAGATCTTTGATCGTTTTAGCCGTGATCTCTTTTGAAGCTCGGTAAACACCGGCTAGATCTTCATCTTTAGCCTGATACATCACTTTCATCCCAGTCAGGCTCTGCCGTCGTTGATCATACTTGCCATAGATCGCGACCTCTTGCCCAGTACTCAATTGTTTAGCTAAATAACCTTGATTAAAAAAAGTCACTTTAACTAGGTCATTTTCGACCAACAAGCCAAAATTCAACCGCGTTTTAGCCCGACCAAAATGAGAAACGACTGGTGGCGCAGCAATGACACCCTTTAAGACGACTTTTTCGCCATCAGTCACATCACTTAGCTGCTTGACTGTCAGATCCTCATAGCGAAATGGGTAATATGTCAATAGATCTTCGATCGTATTTATCCCTAATTTGTTCAATGCCTGTAATTTTTTTGGACCCACACCCTTCAACACTGCAGGTGAGTCCGTCAATGCTCGTGCCATAAATAATCCCCCTCAAACAAATAAATTCTAACTTCTATGCGCGCTAGAAGTTAGAATTTATCGTGCATTATTCGACTGAGATCAAGTATGGATAAACTGGCTGGTCACCTTCATGGATCTCAATTTCGATCTCAGGATCTAATTCTTCAAGCTGAGCTGCAATTTCATTTGCTTGTTCTTTTGAACCATCTTGACCATAGATGATCGTTACGATCTCACTATCTTCGTCTAACATCACCTTAGCCATCGCGATCGCAGCTTGTTCACAAGTTGGTTGCGTGACCACGATCTTACCATCAACGATCCCCATGTAATCATCTTTCTTGATCGGACGCCCTTCGATCGTTGTATCACGTACCGCGACCGTGACTTGCCCTGAAAGAACTGCATCCATTTCTTCAGTCATCGCTTCGGTATTTTCTTCGATCGAAGCCACATCATTAAAGCCAAGCATCGCACTCATACCTTGAGCGATCGTCTTACTCAAAACTACAGCCACTTGAGCATCGGCTACTTCAGCTGCTTGTTGAGCTGCTAAAAAGATGTTCTTATTATTTGGTAAGATGATCACTTTCTTAGCATTAGTCTGTTCGATCGCCTCAACGATATCTTTAGTACTTGGATTCATCGTTTGACCACCGTTGATGATATGCGTTACACCCAAGTTTTTGAAGATATTAGCGATCCCTTCACCCGAAGCGATCGCGATCACACCGTATTCTTTTTGAACTTCTGGAGTAGCAGGAATATTAGGTGTTGGCATTTCATCATCTTTTTCCAAGATCGTTTCATGTTGTAAACGCATGTTATCGACTTTGACTTTGATCAAAGAACCAAATTCCTGACCATAAGATAACACTTTACCTGGATGCTCTGTATGGACGTGAACTTTAACAACTTCATCGTCGGCAATAACGAGTAATGAATCCCCGATCTGCGATAGATGGTTTCGGAATTCATCGTAGTCAAATTCCTTATCAACTAAGCGGCCTGCCCCTAAACGGACCATGATCTCAGTACAGTAACCAAATTCGATATCTTCAGTATGCAATTGGCTTTGAGCACTCTTATGGTGTTCTGCATTGACCATTTCATCCATTTCGATCGGACTTGGTGTATGAACTTCATCTTCTTGGCGTTCATTGCCAGCTAAAGCATCATAAAATCCTTGATAGACAAAAGTTAGCCCTTGACCACCAGAATCAACAACTCCAACTTCTTTTAACACAGGTAAAAGATCTGGAGTTGTTTGTAATGCAGCATCTGCAGCTTCATAAGTCGCTTTCATAACTTCGACGATATCAGCGGTTTGCGCAGCTGTTTTTTTAGCTGCTTCAGCCGCCTTCCGTGCTACCGTTAAGATCGTACCTTCTTGTGGTTTCATAACCGCTTTATAAGCCGTTTCGACCCCGCCTTGAAGTGCTGTAGCAAGATCAGTCGCACTCAAAGTTTCTTTTTGCGTAATACTTTTTGAAAAGCCTCGGAAAACTTGGGATAAAATAACACCCGAGTTACCACGTGCCCCCATCAACAGACCCTTAGCTAATGCATTAGCTAATTCCCCAACATTACTTGAAGTTGACTCGGCAACATATTTTTCACCACTCGCAAAGGAAAGACTCATATTTGTTCCTGTATCCCCATCGGGCACCGGAAACACATTCAATGAATTGATAAATTCTGCATTATTAGTCAATCTTTTCGAACTGACCAGAATCATTTTACGAAATTCTGTTTCAGTAATATTCTCCACTTTCAAGTTACTAACTCCTCCTTGGTTATTTCGTGGTACTAATCGTTGATGACACGTACACCTTGAACGATAACATTCACAGATTCAGCGGTAATGCCTAACATTGAATCTAAATTGTACTTAACTTTATCTTGTACATTACGGCAAACTTCTGAGATCTTTGTACCATAACCGACAATAATATACACATCCACAGCGATGCCTTCATCTTCTTGACGAATCACAACACCTTTAGAGTAATTGTCACGCTTTAAAATTTCATTCAAATTGTCTCGAATCTGGTTTTTGCTGGCCATACCAACGATCCCGAAAATTTCAGTTGCGGCTCCACCAACAACAGTTGCGATCACTTCATTGCTGATATCGATATTTCCAAATTGATTTTGAATTTTAACAGCCATTCTATATAGCCTCCTTAACTATTAAGACAATTCCCTTTTCCAATAAAATGGAAAAGAAATATCAAATCGATGTTCAGTTTTTCACTGCTCGATCAATACTTGTCCTTTCATTATACCATGTTTATCGCAATTGCCCAAAAACTGTTGGTCATTTTATCTTTTTGCCCTTTAAATTTTGGCATTCTGCCTGTTAGACCGCCAAAATTGGTTTAGATAAAAATTTAATTTTTGAAAAACCTTATATTTTAGGCATTTATAGCTGTCAAGCAAAATTACTTTATAGAAAACTATTGCAATCGCGCGCTATCTATGATAATTTTATTTAGTGAATGAGCAAGACCCCTTGCTCCTTAATTCGAGATAAGGGAGGATATAATCATGGCTAAAGATTTTGTAACTGGTCGTAAGACAACTTTTGGTAAGAAGCGTTCCCATGCTTTGAACCAAACAAACCGTAGCTGGAAGCCAAACTTGCAAAAGGTACGCATCTTGGTTGACGGCAAGCCTAAGAAAGTATGGGTTTCAGCTCGTGCTTTGAAATCTGGTAAAGTTACACGCGTCTAATCGAGGCGTTTACAGGCCCCAACTTGAGGGCTTTTTATTTTACCTCAAAAATATATAAAACTCCCCGTAGATAGCACTAGCTATTTACGGGGAGTTTTTACTTACTCAACGATATAAACTTCTTTCCAATTATTAGTAGCACCTGCCGAATTTTGGATCAAACCTTTGACAGTCACATTGGTCAACTGTGGTACATTAGTTTGATAAAGTGGGGCCACGCCTTGGTGTTCACTTAAAACTTTAGATGCTTGGACTAGATCAGCAAAGCGCTTAGCTTTATCACTCGCATCAGTCGTCTTAGAGGCTTCGATCAAACGGTCGTATTCCGCATTTTCCCACTTACCAAAGTTATAAGAATTATCCTTAGTGAAGAGATCTAAGAAACTGATCGGATCAGCAAAATCGGCTGACCAACCACTTAGCTGAACATCAAATTCACCTTTTTCACCACGAGCGATCCGCGTTTTCAACGGAACACTTTGCACTGAAACTTTAACATCAGATAGATTTTCTTCTAGTTGACTTTGGATAAATTCAGCCACTTTCTTTGAAACATCGTCATCACTACTCATTAAAGTAAATGATAATTTATCTTGACCTAATTCAGCCAAACCTTCTTTTAATAATTCCTTGGCTTTTTTCTTGTCATAGCTGACGCCAACTGTGGTTTTAGCTGCTTGCGCAAAGTCTTGACCTTTGTATTGGGCTAGACCTTGGGAAACGATCCCTAGACTTGGTTGAGAACCACCACCAACAATATTTTTAGCTAATTCTTGCCGATCAACTGCATAGGATAGGGCTTGGCGGATCTTTAAATTCTTAAAGCTTTCTTTTGTCTGGTTGAATTCTAGATAGGTAGTCCGTGCTTGCTTTAAGGCACTATATGCTGGATCTTTTGCCAATTGCTTAGCCTGTTCATTGCTCAAAGTCGTGTAGTCGAGCTGTTTACTTTGATAGAGATTATACGATGTCGTCGTGCTCTTATTGACCTTAAAGTTGATCGTTTCGAGTTTGACTTTCTTTTTATCCCAATAATTTGGATTCTTATTTAGTTTCCAATTCAAGTTAGAACCAGTCCACCCCTCAACTACGAACGGTCCATTATAGACCATTGTTTTAGCCGAAGTTCCATACTCGTCACCAAATTTTTCGACTGCTTTTTGATTTTGTGGTAAGAATGGTTCAAATCCTAATAATAATTGGAAATACGGGATCGGTTTCTCCAAAGTCACCACTAACGTATACTCATCTTTAGCTGTGATCCCCAAAGTTTCAGGTTTAGCTCCCCCTTTGATGATCGCATCAGCATTTTTGACCCCACTATAGAGATAAGCGTACGGTGAAGCTGTTTTTTGATCAACAGTTCGGCGCCAACCATAAACAAAGTCATGCGCTGTCACCTTATCTCCATTAGACCATTTGTCATCTTTTCTTAATTTAAAAGTATATGTCAAATTATCATCTGAGACCTCTGTTTGTGTTGCTAATCCTGGTTCGATCTTGCTATTTTTCCCTAAACGATATAAACCTTCCATCGAGTTATTGATGATATCCCCACTATAGGCATCCGAGACCTTCGAGGGATCAAGCGTGGCTAGTTCAGCCAAATAACTCCAATCCAAGACTTGTTTTGACGCTACCTGCCCCGTAGAATTTGCTTTTTGCTTACTTGAGCACGCTGTCACTAATAAACCTGTGGCAACTAAAGCTAATGCTCCAGTCATCAATCGTTTAAATCTCATAATACTCCCCCTCATGCTATGTATTGCCCAAACATTAATTAATGTTTCGTTAATTTTAATCTAAAACAAATCAAAAAGCAATGTTTTTTCAAAAAAAATATGATCGCCAAACTATTGGCGACCATTATTTCTTTGATCATCTTTACTTTGAATAACACACAATACACCACTATCAAAACTAAAACTAGCACTTTCGCCAACAAATTCATTGCTGACATATGCAGTCGGTAATGAAAGATCTTGCTCAAACAATTGATATTTTTCATCGGGGAGTGTCAGCTTAGTTACTGGTGTCAGCGAAATAAATGAGAGATAACTCATTTCCTCTAACTTAGTTAATGTATAACTTCCAGGTAAATAAAAACGAATTTCATTTTGACAGTCTTTGAAACAAACTTTGGGTACAAACGTCGGAAAATCTAACCGCAAAACACTAAATAAATTAGCCAAAAAATGATCGCTTCGTCCCCCAGTAGCCCCATAGACTATGATCTGCTCTGGATGATACCGGCGTTCGATCTCTAATAAGGCTACTTCAGTATCAGTATAGTCTTTTTTTGCCGGTAAACTACAGATAGCTTGACTGGCTTCTTTGACTAATTTAACTTGTTCTTCAGTAGCAGAGTCAAAATCACCAACAGCTAATAAAGGCTTGATCTTTGCTTGACACAAGCGGACTGCTCCCATATCTGCTCCGATCCATCGTTCATTTTTTTTAGCTTGCAAAAGCCCTGGTGGCAAATACTCCACTGGACCTCCGACTAATAAGTTTAACTGCATCCTATTTAGTAGCTTCTTTTAACGCTGCGATCTGCATTGCTGGATCTTTTGCGTTAAAAACATATGAACCAGCAACTGCAACTGTTGCTCCCGCACAAGCAACTTCTTTGATCGTTTCAGCATTGATCCCACCATCGACTTCGATCTCAAAGTCAAGTCCATGTTCTTTTTTATAAGCTGCCACTTCAGCTACCTTGGCTACTGTTTCAGGGATAAAAGCTTGGCCACCAAAACCTGGATCGACTGTCATGATCAACACTTGATCGACTAGCGGTAAAATCTCAGCTGCTGCCATAACTGGAGTCCCTGGATTTAAAACAACTTCTGCTTTTAGACCACTAGCCTTGATCTGACTCAAGACCCGATGGATATGCGGTGTTGCTTCTAAATGGACCCCAACGATATCAGCACCTGCTTGTTTTAAGTCAGTAATATATTTTTCTGGCTCATCGACCATCATATGACAATCAAAAACCAGCTTTGAATGCTTACGCAAAGCCTTTACTACATTAGCCCCAAACGTTAAGTTATCGACAAAATGTCCATCCATTATGTCAATGTGTAAATACTCAGCTCCTGCCTGTTCTACAACAGAAACATCATCTTTTAAGTTTGCAAAATCTGCACTTAAAATTGAAGGTGCAATTTTCATATTAAATTCCTCCATTATCTATATTTAGGTTTTTGATTTATGATCATATCGTGGAACAACTGATAATTAGCATAGCGACTAGACATGATCTCACCTGACTCTACCGCTGCCTTGACTGCACATTTAGGTTCGTTGATATGCAAACATCCCCTGAATTTACATTCAGCTTGATAAGCTACAAGATCTGGAAAAAGTGCTGGGAGTTGTTCTTTAGTGATCTCTAATAATTCAAAGGATGAAAAACCAGGCGTATCGGCTAATAAGTTATCTCCGATCGGCAAAAGAGAAACTTTACGTGTCGTATGTCGTCCACGACTCAAAGCTTTAGAGATCTCGCCAGTTGCTAACTTCAAAGTTGGCTCTAGCTGATTCAAAAGCGTTGACTTCCCCGCACCAGTTTGTCCCATCACAACGATGACTTGATGATGGAGTTTGGCTAGCATCGTCTTTAACGTCTCTAAGCGAGCTGGCAAGCCTCCCCGATAAACCGGATAAAACTTAGCATAGTAGTTTAAGATCGGATCAAGTTCTGCTTTTTTTTCTTCAGTGAGAAGATCATATTTTGAGAAATACAAAACTGGTGAGACATCATTTGCTTCTAACATCGCTAACTGACGGTCAAGTAAATTACTGGAAAAATCGGGCTGAATACAAGCTGTGACTACAATAGCCGTGTCCAAATTGGCCATTGGTGGTCTGACCAACTGGTTTTTTCGCGGATAGATCTCTAAAATATAGCCTTCATCAGCTTTTTGCGCCTTAAACTCTACCCAATCTCCCACTAGCGGAGTTTGCTTTTTTTTACGAAAATTTCCCCGTGCTCTAGTTCGATACTCTATACCATCAGTAGTAACTACATCATAGTAGCCACTCAAAGATTGTCTTATCTGTCCTTTTGTCAATTACTCTATCACCTTTCATTTCTATTCTACTTCATAATTGTAGGGAATATTTTCATTCTTCCTACCCAAAGTTATCTCTAAAACATCACCTTCATGCAAAGGCGTCCCTACTGCTGGCTCTTGGGCGATCACAAACGTCGCTTTTTTCTTTGAACCTGATGCTTTTTTCACAACTAACTCTAAGCCACATTCCCTTGCGTATTCCTTAGCTTCACTCAAAGTATAGCCAGTTAGATCGATCATTCCCTCAAAGTTTTGTCCTTGGCTGACTGTAAATGTTACTGTTGTTTTTGCAAATGCAACTTTCTTTTTAGGTGAGATCGATTGAGCGATTATTTCACCACTTGCTACACTATCTGAATACTGTTTTTCTTGTTTGACCGTGACCCCTTGAGCTTTCAACTTGCGATTAACATCACTAAAATCACGGCCACGATAATCTCCAAAAGCTTTTTTAGGCAGACCTTTAGATAAGATCAAGTCGATCTTAGTGCGCTGTTTGACTGTGGTTCCCTTACTTGGAGAAGTAAAGGTCACACAGCCTGCATCATAGCGAGCATTATACTGATAAGTCACTTTGCCTAGACTCAAACGTTGACTTTCCAATAGCTGGACAGCTTCTTTTTTATGCATCCCTTTTAGATCAGGGACCGATACATCTTTTGGGAGCGTATAAATAAGCGCCCCTAGAACCACTAATATCGATAAGATCATTAGCATCCAAATTTTCAACCGTTTAGGAGTTTTTTTCACTGCTTTTTTAGGTTCTGGTGTAATTTGTATCGTCTTAGTTAAGTTTTTATCTTCACGAGCTACCTCATCATAAAAATTAGGTAAGATCTTAGTCTCTTCTTCCACATGTGTCCGCGGACGCCACTGTTGCTCAGCTGCTCGTTTTTCATCTAAACAAGTTGCTAGATCAGCTTGCATCTCCTCCACATTTTGATAACGATCAGTGCAGTCTTTAGCCGTAGCATGCAAAACGATATTTTCTAAGGCTTGCGGGATATCTTGCTTAAACGAGCGGGGGGCTGGCATCTGACTGCGATAATGTTTCAATGCGATCGAAACAGCTGTTTCACCATCATATGGAACGCGACCCGTCAACATTTCAAATAAAATGATCCCTAATGAATAAATATCAGATTGTTGAGTTATCATGCTACCACGTGCTTGCTCGGGGGAAATATAATGAACTGATCCCATCAGCGTATTCGTCTTAGTCATGGTTTCTTCGGCTAGGGCGATCGCGATCCCAAAATCAGTTATTTTAACATTTCCCGCTTCATCTAATAAGATATTTTGGGGCTTTAGATCGCGGTGGATGATCCCATGACTATGTGCTTCTTTTACTGCTGATAAGATCTGCTCCATGATCTCGATCACTTTAGTATAGGCCAACGGTTTGTACTTTTCGATATAGCGCTTGAGATCCATCCCTTTAACATATTCCATTACCAAATATTGCATGCCATGATCTTCACCAACATCGAAAATATCAACGATATGTGGATCATCGAGCTCGATCAACGAATTAGCTTCACGTTGAAATCGCCTGACCGCAGCTTTATCGTCGCTTAGATCTAAACGCAAGAGCTTGACTGCCACCTCACGTTCTAAGATCAGATCGTAAGCTAGGTAAACATTAGCCATGCCACCTTCGCCTAAAGAGCGGATGATGCGGTAGCGACCATTGATCGCATAACCGGCTCTCATTTTTCATCGTCCTCCTCATCTGACCAAATTATCAAAACTGTGATATTATCCGAGCCTCCAGCTAAGTTAGCTTGCTCAATTAGTTTTTCAGCTTTTTCTTGCAAAGAAAGCGCTGGTAACTCTAAGATCTGTTTGATCTTTTCATCATCTAACATGTTCGTCAAACCATCCGAACAGAGTAAATACATATCAGTCGGCAATAACTTCAAAATGCACGAATCGATCTTAGCTTGTTTAGAGACACCTAACGTCCGTGTAATAATATTCTTGTGCGGATGATGCTTAGCTTCTTCTTTACTGATCTCACCACGCTTGACCAACTCATTGACATAAGAATGATCTTCTGTGATCTGCTCAAATTTACCTGCATGTAATAAGTATGCTCGACTATCACCGATATTTGAGATCGCGATCTGGTCGTTAAAGATCATCGCACATACAAGTGTCGTTCCCATTCCAGCTAGATCTTGATACTGATCAGCTCGCTTCAAGATACTATTATTTTCAACGATCACTTGATCTTCAAGCCATTTTATCGCTGCTGTTGCATCACTTAATTCTGTCTGTTCAAATAAGTAGCCAAGATGAGAAACTGCCATTTCAGAAGCAACTTCTCCACCTAAATGCCCACCTAAGCCATCTGCCACGATCGCAAAGCTAAAACCAGCTTTATTTTTAAATGTTGCAACGCGGTCTTCATTGACTTGTCGGACTTGGCCCACATCACTCGTATATGCGATCTTCATCTGTTACACCTCAGTTCTTTTAACTAATGTTGCAATATAAAATCCATCCGATAAGTAATCATCAGGATAGATCGTCAAGCCCAGTTCTTTTCGATCTGCTTTGAGCTCAAAGGCCGTTTTTGTTTTGAGCTGCTCAAATTCTGGGTGAGCTTTTAGAAACGCCGAGATAGTTTGTTGATTTTCACTGTCTAAGATCGTACAGGTACTATATGTCAGCGTACCTCCAACTTTTAGTAACGGCGCCACCGCATCTAAAATGCTAACTTGGATCTGGTGAAGGTCTAATGAGTCTTGATATTTTTTCTCATACTTGACCTCAGGCTTACGCCGTAATAGACCGATCCCGGAACAAGGAGCATCTACTAGTATTTTATCAAAACTTGCCTTTGTGAACTCTTCGGACGCCTTGCGTGCATCCAGTTGTAAAGCCCTCACTTGTGCTTTAACATGGGCCCGGAGCGCATTTTGCTCTATCAAAGCCACTTTATGCTTATGGATATCTAGACTAGTGACTTGTCCGGTCTCTAACTGGGCAGCGATCTGTGTGGTTTTTCCACCTGGGGCTGCACAAGCATCTAAAACTTGATCATCTGCCTTGAGCGCCATCGATTCAACTGCCAACATCGCACTTTCATCTTGCACGATCGCTTGACCGGCTTTAAAAGCTTCTGTCGCTGGAATAAAGCCAGTGTTGACTTGCAAAGCTAACGGTGTGACTGAACTTTTAGTCACTTCAAGTTTTTCAGCCTCTAACTGTTCTGTTAACGCCTTAGCTGTCGTCACTTTAGTATTGACACGGACCGTTTGCTTTGGAGCTTGATTGACTGTTTCTAAAATACTTTTAGTTTTGGCTACACCGACCTCTTTTTGCAACTGTTCGACCAACCACCGCGGTGTACTAGTTGCAATGCTCAAAGCTTCGATCGGATCAGCGATCGCATCTAAGCTCGGTAAGCCTTGGCGATCGATCGCATGCAAGATCCCGGTAACAAACTTCCGGACCCCAGCATGCCCCTTAACTTTAGCGATCTCGATCGTTTCATTAAAGATCGCACGTTTAGGAATATTATCCAAATATATCTGTTGATAAAGTGCCGTTAAAAGTAATTGTTTGACCCAACTTTGTAATTTATTTGGTCGTTTGATAAAAGGCTTTAAATAATATTCCAAAGTAAGCTTATGTTGGATCACACCATAGACGATGTTAGTCAATAAATGTGCATCTCGCTTTGACAATTCGTTTTGCTTGATCGTTTGGTTGAGTGCTAAATTTGAGTACGCACCTTGCTTTTCGACTTTTTCAAGCAATTCAACCGCTAAATAACGCGGTGTCTTATTTATCTTCTTTGCCATCTGAAATTACCTTTTGTCCTACTTTTAATCCTTGACCGACACCATTTAAATAATCAGTGATCTTTAATTTAGGTTTACCTGCTGGCTGTAAAATTTTGACACTATAAGTCGTATTTTCAGCAGCAGCTAAGATCAGCTCATGTTTTGAAACTTCAACCACTGTTCCAGCTTCAAACTCAGTTGTTTGCGCTAGTGGTTCGATCTCCCATAACTTAGTTCGCTTGCCTTTAAAATCAGCAAAGTAAGCGCCTGGAGCTGGTCGTAATGCCCGGATCTTCCAATCAAGTTCTTTAGCCGTCAGCTCTAAACTCAAACTCTCTTCTGCTGGTTTGATCGTTGGTGAAAAGACGACTTTTGATTCATCTTGTTCAACTGGTTTGATCTCACCTGCGATCAAATGTGGTAGCATTTCTAGTAAAGTATCGCGCCCTAAGAGGCTCATCTTTTCAAAGATCGAAGCTGTATCATCTTTTGGTCCGATCGGCATCTCTTTTTGAGCTAACATTGCACCAGCATCCATCTGTTTGACCATATAGATGATCGTGACACCTGTCTTATCATCTCCATTCATGATCGCATACTGTACTGGAGCTCCACCACGGTATTTAGGCAATAGTGAGCCGTGAACATTGATCGCACCGATCTTGGCTGCTTGGATCAATTTAGTAGGTAAAAATTGACCAAAAGCGGCTGTAACGATGAGATCTGGTTGTAGTTCGATGATCTCTTGCATCTCAGGACTACCTGAGATCTTTTCTGGTTGCAAAACCTTGATCCCATGTTTTAAAGCCATTTCTTTGACCGGTGAAGCCGTTAAAACTCGTTTACGTCCTGTATAACGATCTGGTTGGGTCACAACGGCTTTTACATCATATCCATTGGTCACTAGACCTTCTAAGATCGGGGCAGCAAATTGTGGCGTTCCCATAAATACTACTGATGTCATTTCACTTATCATCCTCTTTACTTAACATTATAAAAAATTGACAGGTTCACGATCGATCACGACCATGAGCCCTTTTTTCTCACCGCTTTGGCTTTGTAAGAGCAGTTCTTGTAGATACTTTTCCAAAGCGGGCTCTTGTTTATATTTTATCACTAATTGGTAATAAAACCGATTCTTGATCTTTAAGATCGAACTTGGCGTTGGACCTAAAACTAGCGCTTGTGGACTCAAGCATTGAGCGAGTCCTTTTTTGATCGCAAAACTTTCTTTAGCGGCTTCTGCCTCACTTTTAGCACTAACTGTGATCTTGATCGTATAGTAATACGGTGGGTAATTATTCAAATGGCGTAAATTCATCTCGTAAAAGAAAAATTGCTCATAATCTTGCCGACAAGCTAGTTGGATCGCATAATGCTCTGGATTATAAGTCTGAATAACTACTTGGCCAGTCTTATCGGCACGCCCAGCCCGTCCACTTACCTGTGTCAAAAGTTGAAAAGTCCGTTCACTCGAACGATAATCTGGCAAACTCAAAGCTGTATCAGCATTTAAAACACCAACTAAAGTCACATCGGGGAAGTCTAATCCCTTAGCGATCATTTGCGTTCCTAATAAAATATCAGCCTCATGCGCCCCAAATTTAGCTAATAACCGTTCGTGTGCGCCCTTTTTACGGGTCGTATCAACGTCCATCCGCAAGATTTTTGCTTCAGGTAACAACTTTTCTAACTCCTCTTGGACTTTTTGAGTTCCGGTCCCATAGTAACGGATCTTTTGACTATCACAACTTGGACAGCGCTTTGGGATCGCTTCTTCATGACCACAATAATGACACTTCATCGAGTGCGTATCCATGTGTAAAGTCAACGAAACATCACAATTCGGACACTTCAAGACAAAGCCACAATCACGACACAAAACAAATGACGAATACCCCCGTCGATTCAACATCAAGACGACCTGTTCTTTTCTGGCCAAACGTTTAGCGATCTGATCAAGCAGTACCTGCGAAAAATCTGGAGCAGGTGCAGTCTTAACCGCTTCACGCATATCGACCAAAGTGACCTGTGGCAAAGAGCTACCATTGATCCGTTTAGTTAAATTCAATTGTTGATAAACACCCTTTTTTGCGCGCGCTCGTGTCGCTAGATCTGGCGTTGCCGAACCTAAAACTATGGGGCAATTATGATATTTTCCACGCCAAAGCGCTACATCCCGTGCTTGATAACGTGGCATATCTTCTTGTTTATAACTTGTTTCATGCTCTTCATCGATAATGATCAACCCCAGATCATCTAAAGGTGCAAAAATAGCCGAACGCGCACCAACTACGACTTTTGCTTCCTTGCGCTCGATCCGGCGCCATTCATCGTAACGTTCACCGTCTGATAACGCACTATGCAACATCGCAACCTCTTTGCCGAAACGCTCTTTGACTCTTTGGACCATTTGTGGCGTCAATGATATTTCTGGCACGAGCATCAAAGCCGAATGTCCCTGACTTAACGCATGAGCGATCGCTTGAAGATAAACCTCAGTCTTACCACTGCCAGTCACACCTTCCAATAAAAATGTAGTTGCATTTTTAGCTGTTATTGCTTGGTCGATCTGTTCGACCGCTCGCTGTTGTTCAGCCGTTAATTGCTTAGGCGTAGTCGCTTGGAGCGTTTTATCACCATAAGGATCACGATAGCGTTCTTGCTTGGCTAACTTTAGCCATCCTTGCTGAGCCGCTTTTTTTAATTGACTTAGACTGATCTGTAAACTTGCTTGCAGCTTTGTTTGCAAAAACTTTTGGTGCGAATTTTGATATAAAAATTCTAACAACTCCAATTGCTTATGCGCGTTTTTCCGCACTTTAGCTTTGAATTGAGCATAGTTTTTTTCATCAACTAGCGAAGTCACCACTCCGACTAGCTTGGCTTTGGCCCGATCTTTAACATGATAGACAACTTCTAAATGCCCAGCTTGGCGCATTTGTGCCAACTTATTCAATTGTTGGGCCGATAATTTACTTTCATCAAATTCGATCTCTGACTTTCCGGCAAAAAGCGAGTTCAATTCTTGGGGCAATTCATCAGCTGAAAGCAAACGTAAACTCTTGGAATAACTTGCACGCATAGCATTTGGTAACATCACTTGTAGACAACGGATCTTAAAGGAGAATGTCTTTTGGGCTAACCAATCGGCTAATTGCAAAGCTTCATTATTCAAGACCGGAGCTAGATCCATTAAACTTGTAACTTGCTTAGGTGCGATAGTAAGCCCATATTCGTCAGTTAGACCGACGATAAAACCTTGGATCTGGCGTTCTCCCTTACCAAAAGGGACGATCACTCGCATGCCTACCTGAGCTTGAGCTTGTAATGCTTGAGGTAACTCATACGTATATGGGCGATTAGTCTGCATAGCGGGCACATCAACAATAACTTGCGCATAACGTGCCATCAGCACTCACCTCGTAACTGCAAAGCAGAACTCAAGATCAGGTCAGCTAATTGCGTCTTTTTTAGCTTACCAGTAGCTTTAGGCGCGTTTTTTCTTGTCAACAGCCAGGCTTCGTTGTCGTCAGCACCAAAGCCGATATCTTTTCGTGAAACATCATTTGCAACTAAGAGATCTGCATTTTTTTGCTGTAATTTTTTAGTTGCATGGTGCAAAAGATCGGTCGTTTCAGCCGCAAAACCAACTAATATTTGATCACGCTTTAATTCGCCCAATTGCTTTAAAATATCCGGATTTTTTACCAGCTCTAATTGCCATGTTTCAGCATTTTTCTTGATCTTTTGTTCTGCAACTGTTTTAACTCGATAGTCCGCCACTGCTGCTGCCATGATCACAATATCTTGATCGGCATAATGGGTGAGCATCGCTTTTTCTAATTCCGCAGTAGTCTGGACCTCATATGTCGCGACGCCTGCTGGTGGTGTTAGTTTAGTCGGGCCAGTGACCAAGATAACTTCTGCACCTCGCACTAAAGCGCGTTTAGCTAAAGCATATCCCATTTTTCCACTCGAACGGTTGGCGATATATCTGACCGGATCGATCGCTTCTCGGGTCCCACCTGCACTTATCAAAACTTTTTTTCCTTTAAGATCTTGTTCGATATTTTCTACTTCAGCGATCCAAGCATAGATAGCTTCTGGATCAGGCATCCGACCTTTACCAGTATAACCTTCAGCTAATAGGCCTGTCACTGGTTCTAAAATTGCAACCCCATCGTCTTGTAACCGTGCAATATTGCGCTTGGTCGCTGGATCGCTCCACATTTTATCATTCATAGCGGGAACAACATATTTAGGCGCTGCCGTCGCTAATAGGGCAGTCGTTACAAAGTCGTCAGCTATCCCATTGGCCATCTTAGCGATCACATTAGCTGTAGCCGGTACTACCACAGCTAGATCAGTCCAATCAGCTAACTCGATATGTGGCACAGGTGAATCATTTTCAAAGAGATCTGTATAAACTTCTTGATGGGTCAAACCCTTAAATGTCAGTGGTGTAACAAAAGCTTGAGCCGCTTTAGTCATTGCGACTTTGACCTTTGCCCCTTGTTTAATAAAGAGTCGCGCCAAAATGGCTGCTTTATAGGCTGCGATCCCACCGCTTACATAGATCGCTACATGTTTTTCCTTCAAAAAATCAGCCCCTTTAATTATCTATCCATATTTTAGCATATTCCTCAAAATTAATATTTTTAGTTGTTCAAAAAAAATGAGACCAAGGTCAACCTCAGTCTCACTCTGCTATATTAGCCTTCTTCACCTTCAGATTTGATCTTAAGGTCACCGGCAACGATTTCTTCTAAAGCTCGGCCAACACTTTTTACCGATTCATATTCGCTTAACATTGGATGTGCACCAGCATCAAGTTCGTGTGCACGCTTAGATGCAAGCATGATCAAAGAGTAACGTGAATCGACACGTTCTAAAAGTTCATCCACTGATGGGTATAAAATCATTGAATATTCTCAACTATATGAATGTGAACAAGTCAAAATAACTTGTGAAGAATATAGTCTCTTCCTTTCCTAGATTTATTGCGCTATTGCCTCACATTTAAACTTCTTAGCTCTCGACTCAAAGCGGTCAGTCGACCCCTAATTGTTTCTTATAATCAGGCAAGAAACGTTTAACACGCCAACGTTCAGCCCGAATGATAGTTTTGATCTTTTCTGCTGCTTTAGTAACTTCATCGTTTACGACCGCGTAATCGTAATTTTGCATCATTTCGATCTCATCTTTTGCCTTTTCCATACGCTTATCGATCGTTTCTAGATCATCAGTCCCACGATTGATGATCCGTTGGCGAAGTTCCATCAGATCAGGTGGCGTCAAGAAGATGAACAAGCCGTCTGAAACTTTTTCACGTACTTGCATCGCACCTTTGACTTCGATCTCCAAAAAGACATCTTTCCCCGCATCGAGCATCTCATTAACGTATTTTAATGGTGTTCCATAATAATTGTCAACATATTGAGCATATTCCAACATGCCTCCATCGGCGATCTCTTTTTCAAACTCCTCTTTTGAAACGAAGTAGTAATCTTTACCATTAACTTCGCCTGGTCGCATTTGTCTAGTCGTCATTGAGATCGAATAGTCAAAGTTGTTTCCTTCTTGTGAAAAGATCTCCTTTCGCACAGTACCCTTCCCCACACCAGAAGGACCTGAAAGGACGATCAACATTCCTCTTTTAGCCATGCGCTTTATAACTCCTCAATTTATAAGTTTATATACCATTGTGCACTTTTTTAAGGCTTTTTTCAAGTCGTCATGTCCATTTTTGCAGATTTTAATTAAATTTTCTCAAAAAAATCTAGGGCTTTTCATGTCATGAGCGATCCCCTAATCAAGAACCACTTATTGTACATAGGACACTACGTTGTAAAATGTCTATTTTCCTTCTAAGCTATATCAATATATTTTTATCCAAAGTTTCTCTTGATTTATCGAACAGACGTTCATATAATATAGATATCAAACAAATGTTCTAGGAGGATATTTACCATGACACTTAAAAAATTCTTCAGCCCTGAAAATTTGAGCAAATTTACTAAAAATCTCCATACTAAAGCACAATCATTCTTTGAACTCGAACAAACAACGCCTCCCCCACGTACAACCGATTTTGCAAGTATTCCACCAAAGCAACTTGCACTTTTCTTACAACAAGCGATCCGTTCGCAAAAAACAGCTACTCTCACTTTAGCACTAAAGGATGGCACGACTGAAACACTCAGCGGGAAACTAGATTCGATCAAAAACCGTTTTGACGCTGTAACTCTCAAGATATCAGACAAACAGACCCGGGTCGTCTTCACCAAAGATATCGTTCATCTCGGTTTAGAACGTTTCTCTGTCAAAGACGTCACACTTCATCATCCAGTCCTCATCAGTAAATAACAAAAAACCTGTCGTAAAAATGACAGGTTTTTTAACTAATATTTTAGCTTAATAAAGCTCTAGGTATTGATCACGTTCCCATTGGGATACTTCTTGGCGATATGCCTCCCACTCTAAACGTTTAGCTTCAATAAAGTTGTTGTATAGGTGTGGCCCCATCGCATTGATGATCACTTCATCAGTCCGTAAGGCTTTTAGCGCATTATGCAAGGTCGATGGTAGATCCTCGATCCCATTAGCTTTGCGCTCTTCTTCGCCCATAACATAAATGTTACGGTCAACTGGTTTTGGGGGTTCGATCTTATTCTTCAAACCATCTAACCCAGCAGCTAAGACAGCAGCTACCGCAAGATATGGATTAGCTGATGGATCAACACTGCGTAATTCGACCCGGGTAGATAAACCACGAGCGATCGGTACACGGATCAACGGTGAACGGTTATGACCAGACCAAGCTACGTAAACTGGAGCTTCGTATCCTGGAACTAAACGCTTATAAGAGTTGACCGTTGGATTCATAACAGCAGTATAATTACGCGCATGCTTGATCAATCCACCCAAGAAATAGCGCGCTTCTTGAGAAAGTTGCTCTTCAGCATTTTCATCAAAGAAAACATTGCCTTTTTCATTGAAAAGTGACATATTCAAGTGCATCCCTGATCCATTGATCCGATCAAGTGGTTTTGGCATAAATGTTGCATGTAGACCATATTTTCTAGCTACAGTTTTAACAACTAGTTTGAATGTTTGGATATTATCACAGGCATGTAGTGCATCTGCGTACTTAAAATCAACTTCATGTTGACCAGGAGCAACTTCATGGTGTGAAGCTTCAACATCAAAGCCCATCTTTTCTAATTCCAATACGATATCACGTCGACAATTTTCGCCGAGGTCGACTGGAGCAAGGTCAAAATAACTTCCCTTGTCATTTAGATGTGTGGTTGGTTTACCTGTTTCAGGATCTAATTTGAATAAGAAAAATTCTGGTTCAGGCCCAATGTTGAAGTCAGTAAAACCTAATTCTTTCATTTCGTCCAAAATGCGGATCAAATTATTTCTTGGATCCCCATAAAATGGTGTTCGATCAGCATTATAAACTTCACAGATCAAACGTGCAACTTTTCCGTGTTCACTTTCCCACGGAAAGATCAACCATGTTGATAGATCCGGGTAAAGCCACATATCGCTTTCTTCGATCCGTACAAAGCCATCGATCGAAGAACCATCAAACATCATCTTATTATCTAATACTTTGTCAAGTTGGCTGATCGGAACTTCCACGTTTTTGATCGTACCGTAGAGATCAGTGAACATCAAGCGCAAAAATTGCACATGTTCATCTTTTGCCAATTTACGAATTTCATCTTTGGTGTAGCTAGGTTTTGCCATACTGATTGCTCCTTGTAATTTGATTAGAGACCGTTATTTCGGAAAGAAAATTGATTTTGCTTGCTCAAACCGCTGACAGCAACGAATTCATCGCGTAAGATCCGTCTAACATCGGCATCCGTCAGTGATTTTTCACGTTTAGCTTGGCGTTTTGCCTCTTCTTGGGCGCGCTCAGCATAGATCTGTTTGATCCCAGCCATGTTGATACCCTCAGCTAAATAATCTTTGACTTCTAATAATTTATCAATATTGTTCAACGAATACATCCGACGATTACCTTCATTTCGTTCAGGTATGACCAATCCCTGTTCCTCATAATAGCGGATCTGCCGTGCAGTTAGATCAGTAAGTTTCATGACCGTCCCGATCGGCAAAACAGCCAATGAGCGACGTAACTCTTTTTCCTTCATAACATCCTCCTTTGGATCACTCCATTATCATAGCAACTCTAAATTATATTGTCAATCACTTATGTTACATTTTATAACATAGAATGATAGATATTTATTTTTTTAATAAAAAAGTCGAGTATAAACCCGACTTTTTGACTGCTCAATCTTTATAAAATGCTTCTTTAGCGGCTGCCGTGACGGCTAATTTAACATGTGCGTAAGATAGACCACCTTGAATGTAGAGACAATATGGTTCACGCAAAGGACCGTCAGAGGAAAGTTCGATCGTTGATCCTTCTGTGAAACTCCCAGAAGCCATAATAACTTGATCTTCATAGCCATCCATATAACTTGGCACTGGATCAACAAAAGCATTCATTGGTGAATTATGCTGGATCGCAGCACAGAACTTGATCATCGGTTCTGGCTTTCCAAATGTGACCGTTTGAACGAGGTCTGTTCGCGGTGCATCCCATTTAGGCGAAACCTCCATTCCAAGTTCTTCTAATAAGGCCGCCGTATAGATCGCACCTTTGATCGCCTCTCCTGTTGTATGTGGTGCCATAAAGACTCCTTGATAGAAATCACGTAGATATCCCCAAGTTGGCCCTTCAGCCTTACCTAAACCAGGAGCATAAAGTTGCGCAGCTGCCTGCGCCACTAAGTCTTTACGTCCAACGATAAAGGCACCACCCTTAGCGATCCCCGCACCAGCATTTTTGAATAACGAACCCGCCATCAGATCTGCCCCGTAAAATGTCGGTTCTGTTGGTTCTGAAAATTCACCATAACAATTATCGATGAAGACCACCGCATTTGGAGCATATTGTTTTACAAATTCGATCATTTCTTTAACTTCATCAACAACGAAACTGTCGCGGGTCGCATAACCACGTGAACGTTGGATTGCGACCATCTTGATCGACTTATCATTTTGTAATTTTTCTTTGACCGCATCATAGTCAACTTTGCCTTGCTCATTTAATGGAGTGTAATCAAAATTGATATCATATTCTTTGAGAGTTTTAGGATTATCGCCTACAACACCGATAACTTGTTGGATCGTATCATACGGCATCCCCGTCATATAATAAAGAGTATCTTTAGGACGTAAAACACCGTAAAAAGCAGTTGCGATCGCATGTGTCCCCGAGATAAGTTGTGGTCGAACTAAAGCGTCATCGACTTTAAAATAGTCAGCAAAGATCGCTTCAAGTTTTTCACGTCCCATATCATCAAAACCATACCCCGTTGAACCAACCAGATCTTCTTCAGCGACCCGGTGCTTTCTAAATAAGCTCAACAAACGTTGTTGATTGTAGAGCACTTGTTCATCGATCTTTTGCAAATGACCACTGATCTTTTCATCAACTTTTGCCACCTTTGCGATCAGATCTTCTGGTAAGTTTTGTTTCCATGAATTTAACATTGAAAATCCTCCGTTATTTTGCGAGCCAGTCCGTAACTAACTCAATAATTTTTTCTTTTTGTGCTGGATGTTGTACGATATCAAACCAATTAACATCCATTTTATTGCGAAACCATGTCAATTGCCGTTTGGCATAGCGTCGTGAATTTTGTTTGACTGCTAAGACAGCCTCTTCAAGTGTGATCTTATCCTCAAAATATGGGTAAAATTCTTTATATCCGATCCCTTTTCCCGGGGGTAATTGGACCCCGCCTTTTTCATAGAGAAAACGGGCTTCTGCCAACAAGCCCTGCTCTAACATCAGATCGACTCGTTGATTGATCCGTTCGTATAGTAAAGCCCGCTCTGTTGTCAAACCAATGATCAAGGCATCGTAAGCCAAACTTTTTTGGTCAGCTTGACTGGAAAACAGATTTCCAGTTTTTTCATAGACTTCTAAAGCCCGCACGACCCGTTGTTCATTTTGAAATGGGATCTTTGCAGCTGCCTTAGGGTCGATCTGAGCTAATTTTTCCCATAACTTTTTTTGCCCATGTTCAGCTGCAAAAGCATGCCATTTGTTACGTGTAATCTCAGCTTGAGCATAACTATCTTGACCCAGCTTAAAATCATTTAATAACGCATGAAGATAAAAACCAGTTCCCCCGGCTAAGATCGGCAATTTATCTTCTTTAGCGATCATTTGGGCATCTTGTTTACACTGCGCAATAAAATCAGCTACAGAAAAGCGCTGATCGATTTCATTTATATCAAGCATATAATGCTTGATGCCCTGCATTTCTGCGGGTGTTACTTTAGCTGTCCCAATGTCTAGACCGCGATAGATCTGCATCGAATCCCCCGAGATGACCTCACCATTGAATTTTTGGGCTAATTCAACAGCTAATGCCGTTTTCCCCACTGCAGTTGGCCCCACGATCAATAGTAGCTTTTGTGCCATTATCTTTCCTTTCTACAAGACTAATTATTCACATGATTAATACTATCATATTTTTTAGCCAAAAGAGTTAAATACTGGATATTTTTTGGCTAATCATTCATAATAGGAGTAGTAATTCAAAAAGGAGGAATCCCCTATGAAGACATTTGGTAAGGGCTTCTTAGTTGGCACGTTAACTGCTTTTAGTGCAGTTGCAGGTTGTGTTTATGCATTCAAGAAGACTGTAGTTGAACCGATCGAAGAACGCGAAGCCGTGTTGGATCAACACCGTCGTCGTGCATTGCGCAAACGCCGTTCTTCCCATCAAGGATAATAGATAAGCTACCCGCTCCATTTTTTGAGAGCGGGTATTTTTATTTACTTTATTACGTCCTGATGATATCATAATGATATCGTAATGCTAAAATATTTTTTAAGTGAGGATCTTTATGGACAAAGATGAAATGACGACCTTCTTATTTCGGTTGCCAGCTTCATTAAAAGAAAAACTAAGTAAGAAGGCTAAAGAAGAAAATAAAAGTGTCAATGCAACATTGCAATCGATCGTTGATGAATCCTTAACTAAACCCACTAGTTCTGAGTCCTTGGAGAAACGAATGTTTTTAGGCAAACGCGTTTCGGCTAGGCAATTTGATGAACTTGATGGTCTAGTCAAAGTTGATGGCATCTATTATCGCTACTTGATCGAAAGTAACCAACCTTTAAAACTCGGTCACGACTACATCATCATCGAAGCAGTGGGGAATATCTTAACTTTACGACCACTTAATAATAAAGAGGAGTGAATCATTATGTTTGGTATCAAGATCGTTCGCCAAAACTGTAAGGGACTCGTTGAGACCTTAGGCAAATATTCACGTTCAGTTGATGCTGGCTTACAATTCTATGTTCCTGTTTTTCAAAAGATCCGGACAGTCGAATTGGCTATGCATCCACTGCGTCTACAAAAATATTCTGTTATCACGCAAGATAATGCCGAGATCGAGGCAAGCGTCACTTTGAACTACCACGTTACTGATGCTAAAAAATACACTTATGAAAACTCTGACTCTGTAGAATCTATGGCTCAATTAGTTCGCGGTCATCTACGCGACATCATCGGACGAATGGATCTAAACGCAGCGTTAGGTTCGACCTCTAAGATCAACGCTGAGCTCGCACATGCGATCGGGGATCTGACAAATATTTATGGGATCAATGTCGATCGAGTCAACATCGATGAATTGACCCCTTCAAAAGAGATCCAAAAAGCTATGGATAAACAGTTGACCGCCGACCGCGAACGGGTAGCTGCGATCGCTCGAGCCGAAGGGGAAGCCCGCAACATCAAATTAACGACCGATGCTAAAAATAAAGCCTTAGTTGAAACTGCACAGGCTCAAGCCCAAGCGACAAAAACACGGGCTGACGCTGAAAGTTACCGGATCACCAAGATCCAAGAAGCTTTAAAAAATGTTGATGATAATTACTTCAAAGATCAAAGTATCACTGCTTTTACCAACCTCGCTGAATCAGATACTAATCTAGTCGTACTTTCGAAAGAAGATATTACCGAACTAGGACAAGTACCTGTTATTAAAAAAATGTTAGACCAGTAATGTTTCCTAACATATTAAAACCGCTATGATGTATTTTGGCATCATAGCGGTTTTTTAGCTGCTAGGAGTTAGGCATTTTTGATATTTTGAAGGCCAAATAAAGCCTTACAGCTATATTTTTACAAAAATATGGGCGACAACTTTAGCGCTATCACCCATACCTACTAAATTTTTTTAGTTTTTTTCTTACCATCCCATTTAGAGTAGCCACCCTTTAAAATGTAGATGTCGTTAAATCCTTCTTTTTTCAAACGAGCTGCGATCCGGATCGGCATTGCTTTAGTCGTATCATAAAGGTAAACCGGTGCATCTTTACGCAATGCGTTTTCATAAAGCTTGAATTGTGCAAACGGCATATTTCTTGCCCCTAAAATATGTGAGCGCCCAAACTCGGCACTATCTCGTAGATCGATAACTTGTCCTTTACGTAGACCTTGTTTGAACTCATCGCTTTCAACGATATGAGCAACTTTTTTGCCCCGATACCACCAATATAATTGTGTACCAAGCATCCATAATAAGATAATGACCAAAACAAGGTCGATCCAAAGCCATGCTGAAATTTCACCCAATACTAAATTCATCAAAAAACCTCCTAGACTAAAACAGTCTCACCTAAAAGCGAGACTGTTTAATTGATCAATACGTTTATTTAAATTCCAAAGCTAAAGAAGCAGCCCCGATAACCCCTGCAGAGTTACCTAGTTGTGCTAATTTTAGTTTTGTCGTATTCCGGATCGTTGGGAATGCAAATTGCTTAAAGTAAGCTTCAACTTGATCCAATAAGAAATCACCTGCAGCTGACACACCGCCACCGATAACAACATATTCTGGATGTAAAATACTACTGATGTTAGCACTTGCCAACCCTAAGTAATAACAAACACGATCAACAACACGTTTAGCCAAGATATCATCTTGTTTAGCTAGGTCAAAGACCATCTTTGAGCTGATCTCTTCACCATTGTCTAAAGCACGCTTCAATTCAGAATCGCCTGCAAATTCTTCAGCCATATCACGGGCTACCCGGACAACACCAGTAGCTGAAGCATAAGTTTCTAAACAACCTTTGTTACCACATGTGCAAAGGTAGCCATCAGGTTGAACGTTGATATGGCCAACTTCACCCGCTGCGCCTAAACCGTGCAACAAGTTGCCATCAGCGATCAAACCGCCACCAACACCGGTACCTAAAGTGATAAATGCAACGTTAGCAGCATTTTCACCCGCACCTTTCCAACGTTCACCTAAAGCAGCAACGTTAGCATCGTTATCAAGTGCAAACTTGATACCTGTGCCTTTTTCGATCTCAGCTTTAACATTTTGAACTGTCTTCCAGTTTAAGTTGTAAGCCCCAACGACTGTGCCCGCTGCACGATCAACGGTCCCTGGGGTCCCCATCCCAATACCGATAAATTGGTCTGGTGTCATTTCATATAAATTCAAGTGATGGTTGATCGATTCAATGATATCAGGTACGATATGCGAACCTTCATCTAAAATGTTAGTCTCAATACTCCATTTTTGTTGGATCTCACCATCTGCGGTTAAAATTGCAAATTTGATCGTTGTCCCACCAAGGTCAACGCCGATAAGTTTCTTGTCCATACTAATATCTCCTCAAATCTAAATATCTTTAGCTACTTCATATTGTTCCTCAATGCGGTGTTCCCGCGTCAAGACTAGTTTGGCACTCAAAAAGACTTGTTTATCGATCGCATCAGCTTTATATAAATTGTCCAGCTCGATCGCCATCAATTCGATATCCCAAAGCCTTTTACCAACATACACAAAGATCCCAAAATGCTTCAAAAGCTGTTGAACATCATATAACGTCTTCATGAAAACCTCTCCCTCAAAATTATACTGGATATTGCCAGTGATTGAAACCGGTTTGCAACAATAATCCATATACAACTACTAGAGCAACAACACTAATGATCCGTTTTATCCTTGGAATAGATCCTATATTAGGTACCCCAACTGCATAAGAAGCCAGGAAACCAGCTAAGAGTCCACCTAAGTGTCCCCAAATATCTATACCTCCCGCAAAGAGGTCAAATCCAAGATTAAGTACGATCAAAACTAAAAATTGCCGTGAGATCATTCTGATATACTGGTTATGTCTAAATGATTCTCCCAACATCAAATAGGCGCCAAAAAGACCAAACAGCGAAGTACTTGCCCCTGCTGAAATGTTGCTTGAGAGCGCAAAACTCAAAATGTTGCCTCCCACGCCACTTATTAAATATAAGGCTAAAAAACGCCATTTGCCGAATAGCTGTTCTAGCTGTACTCCCAGAAAATACAATGTCAATAGATTTAAGGCCAAATGCTCTAATCCGATATGAATAAACATCGGTGTGAACAAGCGCCAAAGCTCACCTTGAATGATCAAAGGGTTATATTTAGCCCCCCAAGCGATCAAGTTGACTACATTTTGACTCCCGCCACTTAGGGTCATTCCAATAAACACTAAAAGATTGACAGCGATCAGTCCGTAAGTAACGATCGGCTTTTTGCGAAAGCTGTTCATAACTGGTCCCCCAATTTAGTCTGGTTTATCCTATTTTAGCACAAACCACAGCTGAGGTCTTGCCTTTATGCAACCGGTTCATCAAACTTTCAAAAAAAAACAACAGGGTTTTAAACCTGTTGTTATTTTGTTTCACGATGTAAAGTAACCTTGTGATCGCGTGGGCAGTACTTCTTAAGTTCAAGACGATCTGGGTTATTACGCTTGTTTTTGTTTGTCAAATATGTTTGTTCATGACATTCTGTACATTCTAATGTAATATTTACACGCATGTTCTAAACCTCCCATACATATCAGTTCCTAAAAATGCCCTTGGCATCTTCAACGTTTAATATCATATCATCTTTTGGCATCGATTACCAGTATTTTTTGGCTATTTGTTAAGGAAAATTCCTTGACAGCAAAAAAAACGACCTTAAACACGCTTATTGCCTGCTTAAAGTCGATCAAAGATCATTTATTAAAAACCATCACTAGACTGGACCGTTTTCCAGTAAGCTTCATAGATCTGCTTGACTGTCTCAGTATTGATCTTACTGTTGGTATCAGTAATATTAGGGAATGCAACTACAACTACGACTTGTGGATCATTAGCTGGCGCATAACTGATCGCACTTAATGTCTCAGTCTCGATATTGTTATAAAATGTTTGCGCAGTCCCTGTCTTAGCTGCGATCTCAGGTTTTACCGAAGCCATTGAGCCCCCGGTCCGATAGGTATTAGAGCCATGGACTACACGCCAAAGACCGGTCTTGACAACATCCCATTGATCTTTTGTCCCATCAACGACATTTAAAACATTTGGTTGCATTTCGTATTTTACTGGTCCTAAAGAGCCATCCTTATTCGTCTTGCGAATCGACTTTAGGATATGTGGCTGTAAACGATAACCTCCATTAGCGATCGTTGATGCATATTGTGCTAATTGGATCGGGGTATAGGCATCGTAGTTCCCAAAAGATAAGTCTAACGCATTACC
Source organism: Ligilactobacillus murinus DSM 20452 = NBRC 14221 (assembly GCF_001591685.1). GTDB lineage: Bacteria > Bacillota > Bacilli > Lactobacillales > Lactobacillaceae > Ligilactobacillus > Ligilactobacillus murinus. Next base: position 40,127 of record NZ_BCVJ01000001.1, read on the forward strand.
GATATGTGACTGATCAGCAGCCCCTTCAAATCCACTAGCTTCGCCTGGAATGTCGATCCCAGTTTTGACACCTAGACCATATTGTTTAAAGTTTTGACGTAATTTATCAAAGATCGAGGTCGGTAAATTGAGTGCAGCCCCCGAAGTGTACTTAAAGCCCCCTTCTAGCATCGCCAATTTCATCATATACGTGTTAGACGAAACTTGTAAGGCATCAGCTGCAGTAAGACTCATGTTAGCTGCTCCTGTCTTATTGAACCAAGATGTCTTAGCAGCAGTACCAGCTAACTTGATCGGTTCTTCAAGCAAAGTATTGTTGGTCGGGGTGATAACACCATCTTTCAAAGCCCCCATGACCATCGCACCTTTGACAACAGACCCCATTACAAAAGTCTGATTGATCGTTCCAAGTGCATTTTCCGTCACTTTACCTGTTGAAAGATCACGATTGACCCCAGCCAATGCATAGATCCCGCCAGTCTTAGGATTCATCACAACGGCATAGCCTCCTGGAATATACGGATTACTACCAGCAGCATTTTTTACATTATCCTCAACGATCTTTTGGACTTGATTTTGAAACTCTGCATTGATCGTCAATTGTAGATTATCCCCTGGACTACCGCCATATTGTTTGACTTCTTTGATGATCTCATTATTTTGCGTTTGAACATTGATAACTTCTTTTGTTCCCTTGAGCGCATTTTCATATTGAGATTCGATGTAGCTTGAACCTACACTATCATTACGCGAGTAGCCCTCAGCCAGTAACTTATTGATCTGATCGCTAGGAAGTCCCTGTTTTTCTGATGTCACAGTCCCAATGACACTCTTGACTGATTCGCCATTAGGATAAGAACGCGACCAACTAGTCCCGATCTTAACACCTGGTAATAAAGACAAATGCTCACCAACTTCAGCCATTTCGCTATCACTGACATCGCTTGTCTTAAGATAGACCGTCGACAAAGCATAAGCACCTGCCATCTTAGCATATAACACAGCTGCTTGTTCTTGTTTTTCTGACATCTTCTTGACTAAGTTGTGCTTTTTAACGTAATTTGTCTGTAACTTAGTCAATTTTTCATTATCTTGCATCGTATCAGCATTGGGAATATGCTTATTGACTGCTGCAGTGTGTTTTGGATCAGCTAAATAGTAGTCGACCTTATTACGCTCGGTCAAAGTATCAGTTTCAACACTGACATAATTAACTAAATTATTAGCGACCTTATACATCTGACTTGAAGCCACATTCAGCGGTTTAGTATATGTGATCGCACGCGAAGTATTATTGGCGACTAATAATTTTCCCGTTGAATCGTAGATCGTTCCCCGTTGCACATTTCTAGTTTCGGTCTGATTATCACTACTAGTTGCTTCTGATTCAAACTTAGGACCATGAATGATCTGCAGATAAGCTAATTGTCCGATCAAGGCTGCAAAAAGTAAAAAAACGATCAAAAAGAGAAAATTTAATCTAAATGGTATTTGCGAATGCTTTTTCTTATTTTGTGCATTCGCTTTTCTTAAGAATCTCACCACAATTCTCCTCTACTAATATTATTAACACTACGAACTATCCTAGCACAAATCAACTAAAATCTGTACCTTAGATACTACCTTTATATTATATACGATACACGAGCGATTAAATACTAAATTTTTTAAAAGACCACTTAAAACAAGCACTATTCGAAATCTTTTTCTCGTTGTGGTATCCTATAAGCTGATAATATTCAAAAATTCGAAAGGATCACGCTAGATATGAAAGAATATCTCAAAAAACACTATCCCCTCAGCTTGAGCTTTTGGACTCCAGTATTGCTCATGCTTGGGTATTTTATCTACCGTGGCTTTTATCCCTTTGGCAGCTCCAGTGTGTTGACAGTCGATCTAGGACAGCAATATGTCGACTTTTTTGCTTATTTTCGCCATACCTTGCTGCATTCTCCGAGTGAACTATTTTACTCATTTTCAAAAGCCTTAGGGGGCCCGATGATCGGTGAAGCTGCCTATTACCTATTGAGTCCATTTAATCTCTTATTTGTCTTTTTTCCCGGCAAATATTTGACAGCTGGATGCTTGCTTATCTTACTGTTAAAATACGGGTGCGCTGGCTATACTTTTGGGCGGTTACTCAAAAATGAACTCAAATTAAATAAATGGATGATCCCCGCTCTTGCTACCAGCTATGCTTTGATGGGTTGGATGATCGCTAACCAATTGAATATGCTTTGGCTAGATGCACCGATCTTTTTACCGTTGATCATCTCAGCTTTGTATCGTCTCTTACAAAAAAAGCGCAGTCTCGCCTATGTCTTATGGTTAGCAGCAATGATGATCATCAATTATTACATGGCATACATGATCTGTCTTTTTTTAGTTTTATTTTTTGCTTGGTATCAAGCAGCATACTTTTCGGGTCTCAAAAAGTTTTGGGAACGACTTTACCTTTTTATAAGTCGTTCCCTTCTAGCGGTCGGCATCTCGGCCTTTGTCCTTGTGCCAACTTATTATTCGTTGGTCACTAGCAAGGGACAATACACCGAAAAAAGTTTCCAATTAAACTTTGAATATGCTCCGCTAAAGATGCTTTCAAAATTTGTGATCGGGGCATTTAATTTTGAACAAATGCCTAAAGGATTCCCGAATCTTTTTATCGGTAGTCTTGCTTTGATCGGAGTATTTCTATATTTTATCAGCTTAAAGATCAAGTGGCGTCCAAAATTAGCTGCCTTTTTAGTAAGCGTATTTCTTTGGCTTTCTCTATGCTTTGAACCACTTGATCTATTGTGGCACGGGATGCAATTTCCCGTATGGTATCCATACCGTTTTTCATTTATCGTTAGTTTTTGGATGGTCTTCTTAGCTGCTTTGGCTCTCAAAGAAAATCAATTTCGCCTTAACCCCCACCAAGCTTTGATCTGCTTAGGGATCTTCACAGCTGGCTTGAGCTATGTTTATTTTAATTCTAAGAGTTTTGACTATGTATCAGAACAAGTCATATTATTCACAGCTCTCTTCAACGTTTTGCTTTTGCTTGTCTTAACGGTCAAAAAGACACCGCTCAATCAACGACTGACCCCATTAGTCATCTTTTTATTGGTATGCTTTGAAATGTTAGCTAATATAACTTATTCGCTCAATAATATCAGCTATTTGACCCAAGCTGAGTTTGCCGGGCCAACTAAAGTCATCGCTCAAGACCAAAAAAAGTTGACGCAATTAGATCCTGGCTTTTATCGGGCCGCTCAACTCTATAGTCGGACTAAAGATGATGGCCTTGCGCATGATTTAAAAACAGGTTCTTATTTTAGCTCTGCACTTGAAAAAAGCATCCCTGATTTTTATGGTCAATTGGGGCAACCCGATGGCGACAACTATGTGGGCTACTATAATGGGACTTTGATCAGCGATTCGTTGCTCAACATGAAATACCTCCTTCAAGCTAAAGATAAAGCTGAACTTGCCTTGAGCTCTTCAGCTAAGGTCGACCTTAATGTTACTAGTTATCGTCCCGATACCAAGCTTTATACCTTACGTGCCCAAACTGCTCAAACCAGGATCTATCAAAACCCTTATGCGATCGGACTTGGCTATAGTGCTGATAAAAAATTAAAGCAGCTCAAAGTTCTCTACGATCAGCCATTGACCTATCAGACCAATTGGCTAAATGCAGCGACTGGCTCAGCTAATACGACTAAATATTTTTATGCCGCTAATTTTAATGAAGTCGTCTTTCAAAATACTAAAAAGCAGACCAACCTTACTGGCGCCTTTTTCAAAAAGACCGACTTGGCTAAACCAGCTCAGATCATCTTTAAATTCACGCCTGAGACTGATGACCCCTACTACTTGACACTTGGGGCTAGTCTCGACGGTGATTCTGCCACTTGGTATTTAGGCAGCAAGGAATATCCTTACTATAAGACCTTCAGACATACAGTCGTTTTAAATCCAACCGTATCTGGTAGTGACGATGAAGTAGTTATTACCGCTAAATTCAAAAAAAATAGCCTTTGGTTGGAAAATTTCGTTCTCTATCGCATGGATAGATCCCTAGTTGAACAAAAACTAAAGCAACTCCAAAAAAACTCTTGGCAGCTTACAAAAGCTACAGCTCACAGATTAACAGGTAAGATCGATATCACTAAGCCAAACCAGCTTTTTGCTACAACGATCCCTTATAGTAAAGGCTGGCAAGCAAAAGTCGATGGAAAACCCGTCAAAACTTACAAGCTCCAAAATACCTTCGTTGGTCTTGATATCAGCCAAGGGAAGCATCAAGTAACTTTGACCTTTACTCCACCAGGCTTATACTTGGGAATCGTACTTAGTTTAGTTTCATTAGTGCTAGTTTTCATACTAGATCTACGAGAAACTAAAGCTTAAAAAAACAAACGCATCTAATACAGCGAAAACAACTGTATTAGATGCGTTTTATTTTATCTTGTTACTTGATCTAGGTCTTTACCATCGAGCTGTTGCCAAGATCTACTGTAGAAGTAATTATCGATCTGATATTTTGGCTTTGGTTGTTCTTTGGTCAAAAATGGTGCTACTGCTTGATCCATCTTCAACCACCCACGCCAACCTAAGTGGATCGTATCTTGCATGAAATATCTCTCACCGTCATCTTTAGAAAGATCAACGATATTATTGAAACCTTGTTGACGCAACTGATACGTGATCTTTTGGTTAAAATCTTGCAACATTTCTTGTGATAAGCCGGTATAATCTGACCAGTGTTTGTTTACTGGTGGGATCACAAAGATCACATCAGTATTATTTTTAGCAAATTGATTCAAGACTAATTGGAAATCAGCAAATTCAGGTGATCTTACATAGCTGTATTTGCTTTGTTTGCCCTTTAGCTTCTTATATTTTTTGCGTAAATTTTTATCAAAAAATTTATTACTGATCTCAAACGGATTATTGGTTGTGTTTGCTTGCCCTAGCTTATAAGCGATCGCATCAAGTTGTTCAAAATCATACTTATCTGGTAAGACTTTTGCAACTTTAGCGATCCTTTGCGTATTATCCTTTAAAGCCAGTGTCGAAAACAATTCATCTTCGTGTTGCAATTGGTTGTACTTCAAATCAAGATATGTCTTCATCGAACTAGACAAGGCTTGACCAGCTGCAACTCTTTGGATCGCCTGTTTTAAGATCGCATCATTTTGGATCGATGGCATCTGCAACAAACGCTTAGCCGCAAAGCGATCCATCTGGTCATCTTGGGCCTGACGCAACCACGTGACGGCTTCAAGATTGGAATAATATAGACTAAAGGCTCCGGGATCGGTTCCTTTAGGTACAAACCACTGTGGTGAAATGATCATCACAGCTTTTTTATTTTTTAACTGTTGATTGATCCCTTGCATCCCAAAAAATTGAGAAAGTGAGGTCGATCCTGGTCCCCCAAGCAAAAATGGGCGATAACTGCGATCATAGTGACTAGCTAATGTAGCCGGATGAAAGGCATCCATCCGCGATAATTCCGAAGATCCAAAAAATGGAACGTAATTTTCTTCTAGAGCTTTTTGTTTTACCACTGTCCCTTTAAAAATATTCTTTGACTGGGACAAGGCAGCTACTTCAACTGTCTTATCGTTGATCTTACGAAAATTAAATGGTGAGACCAATAAGAGCGTCAATAAAACAGCCGCCAAAATGATCGGACCGAAGATCTTAAAGAGCTTCTTTTTTACGTCCATTATTGCATACTTTCTACTTTCGCGATAATTTTGTTAGGTGTGTTCCATTCAGTTCTTTCAAACTCAGAAACTGGCACGTCAACGCCACATTGAGCTTGTAATTCTAATAACATTTGTACTGTTCCCATTGAGTCTAAAAGACCAGTTTCGAAGATATCGATGTCTAGATCGTTTCTTACTTCATCACTACCTGTTAAATCTTCTAAAATATCCAATACTGTATCTTTCATGTTTAAAACCTCCAAAAATTATCTATGCAAAAAATAGTGTATTCAAAAAACCTGAGAAAATCAAGAAGCTAAAGCAAACTACATTGAATGTGATAAAAATAGCTAAAGCTTCAGTAAATTTGTTGTGTGGTATCTTCTCTTTATGGCGCTTTTTAAAGCGTAGCCACATATCACACAAATTGATCGCCACTGCATGATACAAGCCATAGACGATATAATACCAAGTTACCCCATGCCAAAAGCCCATGATCAAAAAGAGCGTCAAATAGCCGACATTGGCGATCGCGATCCGACTTTTGAGCAATTTCTTTTTCATCATAAAGAAGACTAACCGCATGTAAATGTAATCTCTAAACCAAAACGACAAAGTCATATGCCATCTGTTCCAGAAATCCTTGATATTCTTAGCAATAAATGGTTTGTTAAAGTTCATCGGTGTTTGGATCCCCATGATATAGCTGATCCCAACTGCAAATAAACTATAACCTGCAAAATCAAAGAACAGATCCATCGAATAGGTATACATATATGCGATCACCCACCATGACCAGCCACCGTGTGCTAAGGCCAAGGCTGAGATCTTAGGCAACATCACGACCCCAAATAGATATGCCAGTAAAAACTTATAGACAAACCCTAAAAAGATATACCACATAGCTTTATCTAACAAAGCTAAATACTTATCACGTGCGGGGACCTTTTTATAATCACCTAAAAATCTGCGGTAACGGTCGATCGGTCCAGATGAGATCGTTGGGAAAAAGAGCAAGAAGTGTACAACCTCACTTAGTCCAACTTCTTTGATGATCCCATCTCTGATCTCCATGATCATTCCCACCGCCTTAAAGGTCAAATAACTGATCCCTAAAAAGCCAATGATCGATTCACGCCCATTATTCATGACTGGGGCTATCTTAACGATCACTAGGGGGAGGATCGACAAAATGACAGTCAAATTAAAGATCCAAGAAGCATTTTTACGTTTACGATAAGCAAGGTACCCATAGATCAGCAAAAGTTCAAAAATAATATATCCGATCAAGGCGACCCCTTGTTGCCACTTTACGCCTCCAAAGGTCAGCAATAAAAATAGAAATGAGATGATCGTTTCATAAACTCTAAAGCGTCGACCGTATAAAAGTCCTACCATGATCGGCAATAGACCGATCGCCAGTAATACAAAATAGGTCGGATCTTGGTACGGTTGCATATTAAGCATTAGTCATTAACCTCTTTCATCAAAGATTTGCGATCGATCTTTCCGTTAGCAGTCAACGGTAATGAATCGACGTAAATAAATTTTTGAGGCATCATATATGACATCATCGTTTCTAAAAGTTCTTGCTTGATCGCTTGTGTTAGCTTGAAGTCACTCTCAAAATCAGCTGTCTTTGTCTCATCTTTGACCACATAAGCGATCAATTGACTGACTTTATGATCTTTGCCATACCGTGGGACCGTCGTAGCTTGAGCAACATAGCTCACTTTATCTAAATGATGATCAACATCCTCTAGTTCGATCCTAAATCCGTGTAACTTGATCTGAAAATCGATCCGCCCTTTATACAACAATTGACCAGCTTCATCATACTGTCCAAGATCACCAGTCTTATACGCTGGGCGTCCCTCAAACTCAACAAATGCATGCGCTGTTTTTTCCGGATTATTCAAATATCCCTTTGAAACACTTGGACCTGCGATCAAGATCTCACCACTTTGCCCTTGTTCGACTGGTTTACCCGCTTCATCGATCAATGCAATGGTGGTATCAGCCTTAGCTTGGCCGATCGGTAACCGAGGATATTTTTCCAAGATCTCAGTTGTGATCTCAACTGCACTGACAGCCACAGTCGCTTCAGTTGGACCATAGGTGTTATAGATCTTAGCTTCTGGAAAGCGTTGTTTTAACGTCGCCGCTGTCTTATGTGTCAATTCTTCCCCACAGAAGAAGAAATGCGTCAACTCAGGCAGATTCTTTGCATCAAAAGTCGGTTGCAGTAGACAAATATCCATAAATGAGGGGGTCGAGACCCATTCACTTACATGCAATTTAGGTAAAACTGCAAATAACTCCTTGAAGTTATCCGTTGTTTCCTTAGGTAAAACTGTCAATTGTCGGCCTGCTGTCAAAGTTGGATAGAGATCCATCACTGAGAGGTCAAAGGAATATGGTGGTTGTGATAAACAGATGCCATCTTTAGCCAAACCAAAATCCGCTTGCATCCAATCGTTGAAACTGACTAAATTATCGTGGCTGATCTGAACGCCCTTTGGTACCCCTGTAGTCCCAGAAGTGAAGATGATATAGAAGTTATCATCTCCAGCAACATAATTTTCTGACGCCTCATATGTAGCCCTTGTCGCAAAAACTTCTGCCAATTTAGCTGGTGTAACGACGGGCAATGTTCCCAATTCTAATGGCAACTCTTCAACTGCGATACAAGCCACTGGACGGGCGATCTCATTTATAACTTTGATCCGTTCTAATGGCGAGTGAGCATCAACAGGAATATAAGCATGTCCTGCTTTGACTGCCCCTAAAAAAGCAGCGATCATTTCAAATGTCTGCCCTCCAAAAACGATCACAGGTGCACCCTTAGGTAAGTTTAAATTGAGCAAATAACTAGCTAAAGCATCGGAATATGCTTTGAGCTCAGCATACGTATTAGTCTTACCTAAATAATCGTAGGCAATTTTAGTTGGCGTTTCGATCCCCCAACGATCGATCGCTTTGATTAAATTTTCTGCCAAACAAATCACTCCTAAAATTCGTTGTAGATAAAGTGTGGTTGATTTACACCACTGTAACTATAGAGATAGACCAGTGCAAATAAAACAGCAAAATAAAAAACTGTTTTTAAAGCAAATGTGACATACTCATTTTTAAAAAACTTTGTCCACTTTTCTTTCAATATTTTTCTCCTAATCTATATATTGATACGTAGGTAAAATCTACCTCAACTAATTTATATTACAATACTCTTATATTAGATTACAAGATTAATTACACAGGACTTGGTTTATCAAGCACTTGTCCTAAAGTAATTAAAGACCAATGTTTTCCAAAAAGCAAGGTCAAATAATTAAGAATACTTTAAATTCACTTAGAATTCATCAATTCTTCAAATTGATCGATCGCATCTTTAGGCCCAGCCACTAAGATACTGTCATGTAAACCTAATACATCATCAGCTGCTGGAAGATTCATCTCACTTTTACTATGAGCAATTGCGATCACATTTAGCTTATATTTATCGCGGAAATTCAATTCAGCTAATGACCGGCCAAAGAAGCGCGGATTAGTGATCAAGATCTCAGCCATCTTGAAGTTTGAATCTAGATCTAAATAATCGATCATATTTTTAGAGGTCAAACTCCGCCCGATCCGTACTCCCATATCACGTTCGGGATGCACGACTCGATCGACCCCTAATTTTTCTAGAACTTTAGCATGATTTTCATTTTGGGCCTTAGCCGTTACATATTTGACTCCTTGCTCTTTGACCATCAAAGTTACTAAAATACTTGCTTGAATATCCTCACCGATCGCGATGATCACATGGTCAAAGTTCCTGATCCCCAACGAACGTAAAACGTCTTCGTCTTGAGCATCGGCAACAACTGCTTGGGTCGCAATATCTTTGTAATCATTGACTCTAGCTTCATCATGATCGATCGCCAAAACTTCTTGTCCCGCATCAGCTAGTGTTTGACAGACACTACCGCCAAAACGCCCGAGACCGATCACGGCAAATGTTTGCTTTTCCATGCGTTTTTCTGCTATATAATATGCTCAATTTTAATCCTGTACTTTGAGTAAGAATATAGCTTTTCCTTTCTTGATTTTATTTACTGCTATTAACATTAGTGCTCTAATATCTAAAAAAAGCCCAGTCAACTTTTAGCTGACCAGGCTCGCTTTTTAGTATTTCATTAAGCATAGTGTATCATAATCTTTGATACGTTTTCGTCCATTTAGATCTTTTAATTCGATGATAAAGGCACAGCCAACTACTTCACCACCGAGTTGTTCAACTAGATCGATCGTAGCACCGATCGTTCCACCAGTTGCCAACAGATCGTCAACGATCAAAACTTTTTGTCCTGGCTTGATCGCATCTTTATGCATGTAAAGTGCAGAAGTACCATACTCTAGATCGTATTTTGCTTCGACCGTTTCTCGTGGTAACTTACCTGCTTTACGTGCAGGAGCAAAGCCAACACCCAATTCATAAGCCACGGGACAGCCTACGATAAAGCCACGGGCTTCAGGACAAGCGACCATTTCAACGCCCTTATCTTTGGCAAATTGAACGATCCGATCTGTTGCTTGGCGATAGGCTTCACCATCAGCCATTAGGGGCGTAATATCGCGAAAGATGATCCCTTTTTCAGGATAATCAGGGATACTTTCAACATAATTATTTAAATCCAAAGCCATTTTTTAACTCCTTCTCTCGCCACTAACCTAAACGTTGTAGTAACCAGTCAGTCAACTCTTCATCTGAACTAGTCGAAACTAGCTCTTCGACTTGTATTTGCTGGCCATGTGTGCGATAACTATTTGTATCTTCTAATCGATGTGGACGTGCATTTTTCACACCAACTAAAATTCCATTTTTTATTGTAACAAATCCTGCCTCAAAAAACATCTTTAAGGCTAAAACTAGTTGAGATTTTTCTAGTCCCACTTGAGTTGCAGCTTGATCAAGGTCTGTTTTTAAATTCAAATGTCCTACTTGAAAAATAAATTTATACACTTTAGTAAGCGCTGTTCTTTCAGGTAATGGTGCGCTTTTAGCCTTAGTGTATAAAATAGCCCGGACTTTAGCGCAATCAAGTTTACTTAAAACAAATTCCAATTGAGCAAGATTTTGTGGTAGATCGACTAAAACTATTTCATCTGCTGTCAATTGGGGTAGATTTTGATCAAAAACAACACATTTAGAACCGGCTGGCAGATGATCAGCAAAGCGTTGGGCCAAGTTCGCGTTGAAAAAGCCATAAAGAGCTGGACTCAAAAACTGCTCTTTTTGTAATCGTTCGCTTCGCTCAATGATCACTTGTGGCTTTGGCTTAACTGCTTGAGCTAAGTCTTTGATCAATAATTGTGGACTAACGTTACCACGCCATTCATTTTTATCAACTGAGGCGACAAATTTCAATGACTTAGGCTGAGCTAATAATTCTGGTAATTTATCACCAACGCCAAAAGCCAAGGCTGCTAATTGGGTCTTACCAGTGCTTAGATCCAACCGCAAATGATCATTTGTCTTACCTAGAGCTTTAGCTTGTACAACTTGGTAGTCTATGATCTCAAATAATGGAACTTCATTATCCGTCCCAAAAGGTGCTAGTTTATCTAACGAAGCGATCAGATCTAGCGTAACTTCACTGGCCTTAAGTTTAGCTGACACCTTCAAAACAGGTTTCTTTGTTAGATCAAGCTCTTGGGCTTTTGCCTCTTCATCCAAGATCGCTTGAAGTTGAGATAAATTGCTAACTTCAAGGGCTAATCCACATGCCATGTGATGACCACCAAAGCTTGTCATCAGTTCCCGATGTCCATCCAAGGCATTAAACAGATGGAAGTCCTCGATCGACCGCCCAGAGCCTTTAGCGATCCCTTCATCTGAAATATCGAGTACCAAAGTCGGCCGGCCCGTTTTTTCGACCAAACGACTCGCTACGATCCCTAAGACGCCTTCGTGCCAATCAGAACCGGCTACAACATTGACCAAATGTTTTGGTTCTTTTTCAAGCTTATGCAATGCTTGCTTTGTGATCTCTTCAACGATATTTTGTCTTTGGATGTTCAAGCTCTGAGCTTCTTTGGCTAAATCTGTCGCTAACTCATCATCTAATGTCGTCAACAGCTCAACACCACTTTGGGCATGTTGCATTCGGCCGATCGCATTTAAGCGTGGTCCTAACGAAAAACCGATCGTTTCAGAAGTGATCGCTCGTTGATCAACGCCCGCAACTTCATATAAAGCAAGTAATCCAGGACGCAAGGTATTTTTCAGAGCTGTCAAACCAAATTTGACCAAAGCACGATTCTCATCTGTCAATGAGACAAGATCAGCCACTGTTCCGATCGTCGCTAGATCCAAGAGATCTTGTGGGATCTCATCTAACAGCGCTGTTGCCACTTTAAAAGCTACTCCCGCTCCCGAAAGATCACCAAACGGATATTTTCCTTTAGGATGACGAGGATGGACCACCGCATAAGCATCTGGCAGCGTTTGGGGCAATTCATGGTGATCAGTGACGAGCACATCAACACCTTTTTCATTTGCCAAAGTGATCGCCTCGTGACCTGAGACACCATTATCAACGGTCACGATCAGTTCAGTTCCATTAGCGATCAAACGTTCATATGCGTCTTTATTAGGACCGTAACCATCTTTGAAGCGATCAGGGATATAGTAATCCACATCAGCACCTAACTGTGTCAAAGTCTCATACATGATCGCCGTACTAGTTAGGCCGTCGGCATCATAGTCACCATAGATCGTGATATGCTCACCTGAAACGATCGCTTCTTGGATCCGATCAACTGTTTTTTGCATATCATATAGTAAATATGGATCGTAAAAACTCGTGCTTGATGGTTCAAGAAATCTGCGAACCTCCTCGACAGTCGTATATCCCTTCTTCACTAACAGCTCAGCCACTAGATTAGCCAAACCAAATTCATCTGCGATCGCTTGGCTAGCTGGAGTTGGGGCCAGGTTTTCTTCTTGCCATCGATATTTTGCTGAAACCAATATTTTTCCCCCTACATCTAACTACTTTTCTTCTGTTTTTGTATCGTGTTTTATCTCTTGTTTAATGTTTTTATCTGCCCGGCGCATTGCTTGATTAGATTCTAATTTACTCTTGACCTGTTTTAATTCCTGCTTTTGTTGCAAAATAGTCGTCATCGAGAAGAGAACTGCTAAAATAACACCTAAAAGTAATGAGATCACCAAGATCACAACTAACGGCATCGTAACTTGGGAAAAGCCAAAATTAACAGTCACAGGTTGCACATTTAACCATGAAAAGATCACGATCACCAAGACTAAAACTAAAATTCCGATCAAACTCCATTGTTTTTTCATAGATCTTACCTATCCTTTATTATTTTTTATTAAAGATCCCGCCAGCCAGATGATCACCTAGCCACGGAAACATTTGATACCCGTGATACGCTAGTTCCATATAATATGGCAAATTGAGCTCGCGTTTACGTGTCCCGATCGCCTTAACGATCTTTTCAGCAACGATCTCTGGATTCAATGACATTTTCTTGACCCGCTCGATATATTCGCCTGTTTCATCGGCAATTTCAAAGAAAGCTGTTCTGATCGGACCTGGATTGACTGTCAAGACTGCGATCCCCAAAGGTTTTAATTCTAAACGCAAAGCATTTGAATATGCGATCACAGCTGCTTTAGTAGCTGAATAGATCGATGATTTGGGAGTTGCGATCTTGCCACCGATCGAGGCCACATTGATGATCATGCCTCGTTTGCGCTTAGCCATATATAAAGCTGTATATTTAGTTACATACATCAAGCCTAAGACATTGACCCGAAACATTCTTTCGGCAATATCCATTCTAAAGTCCAGAGCTTGACGCATAAAACCAAAACCAGCATCATTGATCAAAACATCGATCGGACCGACATTTGATTCTACTTCATCGATCACTTTTTCGATCTGATGCGGATGCGAGACATCTAATTGGTAAGCATAGGCCAATCTCCCAGAGATCGCCCGACAAACAGCCATTACTTTTTCAAGCTTATCTTTGCGCCGAGCACACCCAACTACGATCGCCCCTTGCTTAGCAACTTGATAGGCAACTTGTTCGCCTAAACCAGAAGAAGCTCCTGTGATCAAAACAACTCGATTCGTTAGATCTTTTAATTGCTTATATCCTGTCATTAGCTTTTTTCACCTTTCTTTTTGAATGGAACATCGATCACATCAAAATCTTTGACTACCTTGACATTACTGAAGATACTTGCAGCATCTTTTTGCAGTTGCGTTGCTAAAGGTCCGACATAACGTGCCGAAATGTGATTCAATAGTAATTGCTTGACACCCGCTTTATTTGCGATCTTAGCTGCTTGAATGCACGTCGAGTGATAATAGTTACGTGCTAGTTTGCTCTCGCCTTTACCAAAAGTACTCTCGTGTACCAACACATCTGCACCTTGCGCTAATTCTAAGATCCCAGGTGTTTGTCTAGTATCACCTAAGATCGTGATGATCCGACCCTTTTGGGGTTCACCGATGTAATCTTTACCATCAAGCGTACGTCCATCAGGTAAAGTCACAACTTCGCCAGCCTTGATCCGACCATAGATCGGCCCCGAAGGAACATGTTCAGCCCGCAACTTATCGATCAACAGTTCACCTGGATGGTCTTTTTCTTCGATCCGATAACCCACACATTCGATCCGATGATCTAGCCGCTGAAATGAAACTTTGAATTTATTATCCTCAAAAATCACACCTTCGTCTGTTAATTCTACAAATCGCAGTGGGTATGAAAGATGTGTTTGCGAAACTTTCAAACTTATCCTCACAAAATCAGCGATCCCTTTAGGTCCATAGATCGTCAGTGGGTGTAACTTTTCTCCCCCTTGAAATGAACGACTACTTAAAAAACCAGGTAGTCCAAAGATATGATCTCCATGTAAATGCGTTATAAAGATCTTATCGACCTTACGTGGCCTGATCGTCGTGTGTAAGATCTGATGCTGCGTTCCTTCGCCAACATCAAATAACCACACCGCATTTTCCTCATCTAACAGTTTAAGGGCGACCGATGATACATTGCGAAATTTCGCAGGTGAGCCCGCACCTGTACCTAAAAATTCTAACTCCATCAATTGATATTCCTATTCTAATCGGCAAAGCCGAAGTAGTTTTTCATATTATTCCTTTTATATTCTATCATCATTTCCCCAAGTAGACAAAGTACCCTCTATGCAAAACCTCAGTCGAACATCTCTTTTTAAGCATTTGATAACGATTTAAATAAAAAATATTACATTTCTTTATTTGCAATAGCATAAAAATTTTGTCTTTATCGAACAAATGTTTTATAATACGATTGAGGTGAGTCCATTGCGTATCAGTGATTTTTTACATTTGACCACAGAACTCGATCTGACTTTAAAAGTTTACTTCACAACGCCCACGCAAACTTTGCCAATAGGAGTAGTACGCTTTTTGCCGACTGAAGTTGTTTTATTGCCAACTAAAAAGCCCCTAACACTAAAAGAACTTCAGCTAAAGTTAGCACCTATAGCTCCAACTACAACACTAAGTTTAATGTCTAATGATACACTCCAACCACTTTTTGGGATCAAGATCAGCCCTCCAAAATTATTACTTAAGTAAAAAAGATGCCTTCAAAACCTGAAAGCATCTTTTATTTATTTTAGTATCTGTTTGGCTACAAAAGGTCCGTAGTATTTGAGTCCTTCTGGATTTGGATGAACATTATCACCATAGAACCAATCGGCATGATCTTTACTGTAAGCATACCAATCAATTATCTTTAGATTGTGATATTTCTTAGTAGCTTCCTTTAGATCATCGTTGACTTGGTCTTGCCAACGTCGTGTCGGAACATGGACATTGATCCAATAGACTTTGCGTTTATCACCCAAGATCGTCATGATCTGTTGCATCTCATCTTCCGTAAATGGGCCATTAGTACCTTCACTGATCAAAACTGTGTCAGATAGTTTACCCATTTGAGCTAACGATTGTAAGACTGGGATCGCTTCTTTGACCTGACGTCCGACTTTAGCATCGACATACATATTAGGGAAGATCCCTTGGAGTGTTGCTGAAGCATCAGCAAGGACCGAATCACCTACTGCTGTGATCGGTAAAGTTTGTGCTCGAGTAAGCTCAGCTTGGGTCAATGAATCACTTGAACTAGATTCAGATCTACTTGTTGCTTGCTCAGAACTTGCTTTTTGAGCACTTGAAGCTTGACTACTTTTCTCAGCTTGGATCTCCTTATTTTGCGTTGCCACTTTTTTGTTATTTGACTCGATCGCTTTTTCTAATGCTGAATTTTGCTTACTTTCAGAACCCTGAGCCGGGGAAATGATCGCACCCGTCAAAGCTAATAAGATGATCACACTTGGTACAGCTAGATACCAGCGTTTTTTGCCATAGCGTGATCCTGGTGTAAAAATTTCCTTGATCGTTATCCATGTCTTAGAATAGTCAAAATGTTGCAAGGGCAATTCAAGATAACGATAAGAAAGATCACTGATCATTAAGATCAAAGCTACTTCGATCACACCGTATAAGAATGGATGGTCGGCGACATTTACTTTGTCTTCAAAAAAGACCAAGACTGGATATTGATATAAGTAGATCCCGTAACTGCGCTTTCCGATCCAAGTAAATAATGGATTTGTCAACAAACGGTTGATATCAGCCCCAGGATGAGCCACAACTGCGACTAAGATCATCGATAAAACAGAGAAGAAAAACATCCCTCCCCGATAAACCAAAGCACTTTCACCCGTCATACGCATAAACATCCAAAGTAAAAGCAACATTGTAACGCCACCGATCATATCTAGGGCTAGTCTAAAGTTTGGTTGTAAATTCTTTTTAAGTGCTGTACTTGGCCAAATAACTGCTAACGATGTCCCTAATAAGATCGAAAACATCCGTGTATCTGTACCGTAGTAAACACGGGAAGGATCTTGACCACTCCGATACAAGATAGCCATCAATAAAGCCGAGATAAACGCTAAAATGATCATCGTATCAAAGATCGGTTGTTTCTTTTTGACAAATTTTAGCAATAATAAAATAATTATCGGCCAAAAAAGATAAAATTGTCCTTCGATCGATAATGACCATAGATGGGTAAACGGTGACTGGGTACCGAACTTATCAAAATAAGATTCATGATGTGCCACTTGGAACCAATTATAAACATATAAAAAATTGGTCACGATTATTGCCCGAATATTTGTCAGTAGATCACGGGCAAACAAAGTAATGTAGGCAGTCGTTACTAATACCAATGTAACTAAAGCTGGATACAGGCGCTTCATTCGTCTAATATAAAAGCCCTTGATATCGATCCGTCTATTTTGTTGCCATTCTTGAAACAATAGATCTGTGATCAAATAACCAGAGACCACAAAAAAGATCGGAACCCCTAAGAAACCACCTTGAAATTGATACGGTGCTAGATGATACAAAATAACACCGATGACTGCGATCGTTCTGATACCATCAAAACCTGTAATATATCTACTCTTCTTTAACCTTTTTCCCATTTGTAAATATTTCCTTTAAATCTTATTCAACAAATTCAAATGTAAAGTTGCCAATTCTTACAAGATCACCGTTCTTAGCTCCACGCTCACGCAAGGCATCATCAACGCCCATTCCACGTAATTGACGCGCAAAACGCATCATGCTTTCTTCGTGATCTAGGTTCGTCATCTTGAAGAGTTTTTCTAACTTAGCACCACCAAGGACCCAGGTTGCATCTGCATCACGTGTAAGCGTAAATGGTGCTTGTGCCGCTTGTTCCTTAAACTCATAGACTTTAGCTTGTTTATCTTGGAGTTTTTCAGCTTTAGTCTCAAACGCTGGTGTCTCAGCCAACAACTTAGCAGTCTTGTGTAATAATTCATCTAAACCTTGGTGTGTCAAAGAAGAGATGGCTAACACTTCTGGTTTAGTTGCTAAAGTATCATCTTGAGCAAGTTGTTCTTTAAATTTAGCTAAGTTTTCAGCCGAAGCAGGCATATCCATCTTAGAAGCGACTACGATCTGTGGTCGCTTCAACAAAGCTGGATCATATTTCTTTAGTTCAGCGTTGATCTTTTGATAATCTTCAAATGGATCGCGCCCTTCTGTCCCTGACATGTCGACCAAATGTAAGATCACTCTTGTCCGCTCAACGTGACGTAAAAATTGGATCCCTAAGCCGACGCCTTGTGAGGCACCTTCGATCAACCCTGGCAAGTCAGCCATTACGAAATCTTGCCCGTCATCTAAACGTACCATCCCTAAGTTTGGCACAAGTGTTGTAAAGTGGTAATCAGCGATCTTAGGTTTAGCACTTGTTACCACCGAAAGTAAGGTCGATTTTCCAACTGATGGGAACCCGACCAGTCCCACATCTGCTAAAACCTTAAGTTCAAGCTTTAGATTTCGCTCGATCCCTGGTTCACCATTTTCAGCGATCTCAGGGGCTGGATTCTTAGCTGAAGCAAAATGAATATTGCCACGACCACCACGACCACCTTTAGCTACGACTAATTCAGCATTATTTTCGACTAGATCGCCTAAAACCTCACCAGTATCAGCATCCGTTACGGTCGTACCCTGTGGAACTGCAATATATAAGTCTTTTGCTCCACGACCATACATCCCTTTGATCATTCCATTTTGGCCAGGTTTAGCCTTAAAAATACGGTGATAACGAAAATCCATCAAAGTCCGTAAACCTTCATCGACTTTCAAGATGACACTGCCACCTTTACCACCGTCTCCCCCAGCCGGTCCTCCATTAGGAACATATTTTTCGCGCCGAAAAGCTACGGCACCGTCGCCACCTTTACCAGCTTTGACTTGAATTTTAACTTGATCTACAAACATTTATTTCACCCTTCTAAATAATCCGACAACCTCTGCTGTCCAGGATGTTTCTACATAGTCTCTAACTATTATTCAATATTACCTAAAATTTTTTTAAAATATTGTAACACTAAGCACAAGTATAACAGTTTCACGCCTCATTCTTCAACCAAGAATAACACTTAATTATCTAAACTTAACTTGATCGTTTGTGCGACCTTTTTAGAGATCCCTAAAGCTTGAAGCTCTTCTAATGAAGCTTGCGCGATCTTCTTTAAAGATCCGTAATTACGCAAAAGTTTGATCCGCGTTTTTGGTCCCACCCCAGGGATCCGTTCAAGCTTAGATGAAAGCGAATTTTTTGATCTAACTTGACGGTGAAATGTCACTGCAAATCGGTGAACTTCATCTTGGATCCTTTGCAATAGATAAAAGCCCTCGCTCTTTGGATCTAGTCCGATCCGTTCGCCGGTTTGGCGTAAAAGATCAGCCGTCTTATGGTGCTCATTTTTTACCATCCCAGCTACTGGGATCGCCAAGCCTAACTGATTATGCAAAACATCGACCGCCGCTTGAACTTGGATCTCGGCTCCGTCCATCAAGATCAAATCAGGTAACGGCTTTTTTTCTTTCAATAACCGGCTATAACGGCGATAGATGACTTCTCGCGTACTTGCAGCTTCATCAGCATGATCAACTGTTTGTAATTTGTATTTCCGATAATCATTTTTCTCTGGTTGCCCATCAACAAAACAAACCATCGCTGAAACGAGATCTGAACCTTGCGTATGCGAATGATCAAAGGCTTCGATCCGGTGGCCCACCGGTAACCCTAAAGCATCAGTGATCTCTTTCATTGCTCCAGTCGTTTTGCGATCATCTAATTCTAGTAAACGAAACTTTTCTTCTAAAATTAACTGGGCATTTTTACTAGCAAGAGCGAGCAATTCCTTTTTGGTCCCACGTTTTGGTGTCCTAACTGGTGTTTGTAAAATATCAGCTAAGATCTCTTTATCGATCGTTTCTGGAACTAAGATCTCTTTAGGCAAGATCCGATTTTTTTGGTTGTAAAACTGTAAGATAAATGAAGCTAGTTCGGCCTCAGGCGTATCGATACATGGGAAAAGACGTTTTTCTCGTTTCATTAACCGAGCCTGACGAATGAAGAAAACTTGGATCGAGATCCACCCCTTATCCATATAAAAGCCAAACAGATCTCGCGGTGTATTATCATTAGAAATGATTTTTTGCCGTTCAACAGTCATCTCAACATAACGGATCTGATCTCTGATCTCACCGGCACGCTCATATTCAAGTTGTTCGGCAGCCTGTTGCATCTTTGTGGTCAATTCTCGCTTGATCCCACCAACATTACCACTTAAAAAAGATTTGATCTTTTTGATATTTTTTTCATACTCAGCTGGATCGACTTCTTTAAAACAGGTCCCTAAACATTGGCCCATATGATAGTACAAGCAAGGGCGCTTTTGATACCCATTGCAACGCCTTAACGGATATACTTTTTGCAATAACTGTAATGTTTCTTGAGCAGCGTAAACATTAGGATAAGGGCCAAAATAATAGCCCCCATCTTTTTTGACTTGACTAACGATCTTTAGGACGGGGTCTTTTTCGTTAGTGATCTTGATATACGGATAACCCGTTCCCCGTTTCAACTTGATATTATAATGAGGTGTATACTTTTGGATCAGCGTTATTTCTAGCAAGAACGCTTCTTTATCTGTCGAAGTAATGATCGTTTCAAAATCATAGATCTCAGAGACCAACTTAGCTGTCTTACCTTCATGACTACTTTTAAAATAAGACCTGACCCGGTTTTTCAAATTCTTAGCCTTCCCCACATAAATGATCTTGCTATTGATATCTTTCATCAGATAGCATCCGGGAAGATCAGGTAACAACTTTAATTTGTTTTCAATATGTTCTGATGCCATCTCACTTTTCCTTTCGCTACTTCCTCTATACTAATTATACAGCAAAAATTAGTTTTACAATACGTAAAAATACGCTTGTCCTCAAATGACAAGCGTATTTTTCTGAACATTTATTCTATAAAACTTTTGCTAAAAAATCTTTGGCACGAGCAGATTTTGGATGTTCAAAGATCTCTTCTGGACTACCGATCTCTTGAACATAGCCATCTGCCATGAACCAAACTTCATCAGCCACCTCGCGAGCAAAGCCCATTTCATGTGTGACCACGACCATTGTCATCCCACTATCAGCTAAATCTTGCATAACTTTCAAAACTTCGCCGACCATCTCAGGATCTAATGCACTAGTTGGTTCGTCAAATAAAATAACTTCCGGATCCATCGCTAACGCACGTGCGATCGCCACCCGCTGCTTTT
The DNA here is from genome assembly GCF_001591685.1 of Ligilactobacillus murinus DSM 20452 = NBRC 14221. Lineage (GTDB taxonomy): Bacteria > Bacillota > Bacilli > Lactobacillales > Lactobacillaceae > Ligilactobacillus > Ligilactobacillus murinus. The sequence goes on from NZ_BCVJ01000001.1 coordinate 61,082, forward strand.
GGCCCCCAGATAGACTATCTGGGAATTGGTCGGCTTTATCTAAAAGCCCAACTTTATCAAGCAATTCTTTTCCACGCTCGGTGGCTGTCTTTTCATCCACGTTTTTGACTTTCATCGGTGCTAACTTGATATTTTCTAAAACACTCATATTAGGGAAAAGATTAAAGCCTTGGAAGACCATCCCCATCTTTTCACGTAAAACATTTAATTGTTTTTCAGAAATATGTGCCAGATCTTGACCATCAAAAATGATCTTGCCACTTGTTGGTTTTTCTAAAACATTTAAGCAACGTAAAAATGTACTCTTACCTGAGCCAGAAGGTCCGATCACACAGATAACTTGACCTTTATTCACTGTTTCGGTGATATCTTTTAAAACTTCATTTTTACCGTAATTTTTCTTCAAGTTTTTGATCTCGATCATTTTATCCATGGTTTAACTTCCTTTCAAATAGGTTGAGCAATTTCGACAAACTAAATGTCATGATAAAGTAGATCACCATTGCGATAAATAGTGGCATGACACCTTTATATGTCGCAGATTGTACTAATTGTGTTTGATACATCAGATCGCCGACACCGATGATCGAGACGATCGAACTTTCCTTGATCAAGGTCACAAATTCATTACCTAAAGCTGGCCAAATATTTTTCAAGGCTTGTGGAATAACAACATAGCGATACGTATCTTTTTGTGTCATCCCTAACGAACGAGCTGCTTCTGTTTGACCTGCTGGGATAGATTCGATCCCTGATCTAATAACTTCAGCAATATAGGCTGCGGAATTTAAAGCAGTTGCAATGATCCCAGCTACTAAAGCTGGTAAGGATTGAATAACTGCCCCGACACCAAAGTAAACAAACATCACTTGGACCATCAACGGTGTCCCCCGGATAAACTCGATATAACAAACTGCAATACTATGCAATAATTTGTTCTCAGATAGACGCATCAAGGAGAGCAGTGTCCCTAAAATAAAGCCAAAGAAGACCGCCGTAACAGTAATGATCAAAGTATATTCGATCCCCTTAGCAAAATATGTCCAATAGCTCATCATGGTATTGTTCTTGGTAGTAGTTTCCATGTATTTAGCCGCTTCAGGCACATACTTTGTATCAAGTAAATTTTGTTTTTTGATCTGAGCCAATGTTTTATTGGCCGCGGCAACTAAAGTAGGCGAATTTTTTCTAAAGGCGATCGCTGAACCGGTTTGATCAGAATTAACGGAAAAGCCTGGATCAAAGGCTAATAATTGATTATTGTTAGCCACATATGCCTTAGCTGTTGGTTCTTCCATTGCGATCCCGTTGATTTTGCCCGATTGTAGTGCTAAGACTAAGTTATTTAACTTCGAAAGCCCTTTGACAGTCGTACCAGGCATTTGATCTTTGACTAAATTATATTGTAATGACCCATTTTGAGCACCAACTGTTTGTCCCTTGAAATCTGCTAAATTCTTATATTTGCTAGCATCTTTTTTATTGATGACGATGTATTGTTTACCCGAATAATAGATATCAGAAAAATCCACACTTGCTTTTCTTTCAGGTGTCGGGTTCATTGCCGAGATGATCGCATCAACTTTATTTGTTTCTAGAGCAACTAACAGTGAATCAAATGACATATTTTTGATCTCAAGTTTTACACCGAGATCTTTTGCCAATTTTTTAGCGATCTCAATATCGATCCCAACATACTCTGTTTTACCATCAACTTTAGCTGTAAATTCATACGGTGGGTAATCAGCACTTAAACCAACCACCAATTTCCCACTTTTTTTGATATCTTCCAAAGAGGTATCCGTCTGATCAGCTTTGATCGTTAAATTACTAAGTGGTAAAAAAACAGCAAACATCATGACCAGCATTAAAATAAATTGCTTGAGTTTATTCATTTCCAATAGCTCCTTTTTTTAAATTTGTGTGTCGCACCATCTGGCTTGACTCCCACTTCTTATTTTTTAATTTATAGGTATTATACCCCCATAAGATTATTTATGCAATAAATAATCACAAAAAGTTGTTTTTATACAAAAAAATACTGAATATATCTAATTTGAAATCTAGTCAAAGACCTGTTATCCTTGGGGTAAACAAGTTAAAGTAAGGTGATATACGTGGGTCTTAAGATCAATCAAACCAATAAACTCGAAGATCTCTTCAGTAAATTTGCGATCGAGCCTGAAAAAAAAGCCAAGCGCGAAGAAAAAGAAAGTACTGATCCTAAAAAAGAGGATAAGGATAAGAAAAAATAATGAGAATGCCAGTGAAGTTTTCGTTCCTGGCATTCTCATTATTTGTATCATTATGCATTCGGGGTGAATCCATTTGGATAACGTCGATTCAAGGTGTCGATATTCTTTTGCGCGACCTCATCAAAAGGAATATCTGCCCATTGAGCGATCTGAGATAGATACCACAAAACATCTCCCATCTCAGCCACTAATTTCTCGCGGTCAAGATCTTTACCCTTAAATGTATAATCTTTCACGAGATCGATCAATTGTCCACTTTCACCAGCTAAACCTAAAGCACAATTGGTCAAAACCTGTTCATTTCCATAGAGAGTTCGATTTGCTGCTACTTGGTATTCATTAAATTCCATTATTTTGCCCCCATTGTATGTGCATCGATCCATTCCCAGATCTGCTCTTTACCTGTTTTAGTAACTGCTGAAAATAAAATGACTTTATCTTCTTTACGTAGACGTAATTTTTTGCGAATGATGCTTTCACTCTTATTCCACTTACCACGAGCAATTTTATCGATCTTAGTTCCAACGACCAAGATCGGCAAGTTGTAATAATGTAAAAATTCGATCATTTGGCAATCAAGCTCGGTCGGTTCATGCCGCGCATCGACTAATGAGATCACACCCCGCAATTCTTGCCGTGTTTCAAAATATGTTTCGATCATTTTTCCCCATTTTTCTCGATCTTTTTTCGAAACTTTTGCATAACCATAACCTGGCACATCAACAAAATATAACTCATCTTCAATATTGTAAAAGTTCAAAGTTTGTGTCTTACCTGGTTGGCTAGATGTCCGGGCGTAATTTTTACGATTGATCAAGGTGTTGATCAGTGATGATTTCCCCACATTGGAGCGCCCTGACAAGGCGATCTCAGGGTACCCTTCTGCTGGATACTGTTCTGGTCGGACTGCACTGATCGTCAGCTCAACATTATGTACGTCCATATAAATCTGCTACCTCCGTTAAATTCATTTATGTCTAATTCTATCACAAAATCCACATCTACGTGTACTTAAAAAGAAACGCCCCATGATCCGCAGATCTGGGGCGTGAACTTTGAGAAAAAACGATAGGGCCATGGTCCCATATCATCATTTGACAAAATTATTTTGTTTTTACAACTTCTTTGTCACCGTAGAAACCGCAAGCTGGGCAAACGTGGTGTGACTTTCTCAATTCACCACAGTTAGGGCAAGCGCTCATGCCAGGTACTGACAATTTGTAGTGTGTACGACGTAATCTCTTACGTGTTTTAGATGTTTTACGTGCTGGTACAGCCATCGAGAAACACCTCCTTCAAAATTTTAAAAATATCCAACAAAAAGAATTTTACTTGTTATTCATCACTTTTGCAACTAATCTTTAGCATTTTCGAAAAAATCCTTGAGTTTAGCCAAACGTGGATCAACACCATCTTCATCTTTTTGCATTTTCTTTAACTCACCTTCACTGACAACGTTCCAATCGCCACCGTTAGGCATTGTCGCATCATCTTGTTGTTCGGCTTTTGTTAAAACCTGCATCGGAATTTGTAACAAAATATTGTCTTCGATCACACTATTGAGATCTAAAATGTCATTTTCTAAAACGATCACAACATCTGTATCCTCAAACCGTGAAAGATCACGCTCATGATGACTGACATAATGTTCCGTAAATTCAAACTCTAAGTCAACTTCAGCTGGTTCAAGTGAACGCGTTGAAGGTAATGTGACTGTCGTTTTAACTTTGGCATAGCCTAAGACACCTAATTCATCAACGGAAAAGACACCCTTGACCAATACCGGGGAAACATCCAGAATCTCTGGACGCCGTTTTGTTAAAGAAGCTTTAAGATCTAAAGTCTCTTCAAACATCAACGGCTCATCAGCAGTTTGGCGCAACTCATTTAATGACCATTTCATGCTATATTCCTCCTAATGCAACAAAATTGATTATACTTGCTTTAAAAAGCTTTGTCAATGCTTTTTCCTTGACACCTATTTAAAAAATGCGTATTGGCGCTCTTTTTAGATCCTGTTCTAGCTGATTTTGAAGCTGGTAAATTTTCCCAGCACGATAGTCAACGCGATAAATCGCATTTTTATCATCCTTAGAAACTTTAGCAATTATCTGATATGCACTCGTCTTCTTAGCTCGACGCAATACCTGTTGCCCCTTGGCATTAAAGCCTAAAAGACGCATATATGGAGCTTGGTCATACTCTTTGAGCTCAGCAGGGGTTAGATCTAATAGTAAGGCACAGGCTAAGCGTGACAAACGCGTATATGTGAAACGCTTGGTCTTGACTGCTTTTAGCCATTGATCAAAATCAGCTGTGCTCGGTAACCGTTCCATTTGCTCTTTTAAGCGATATTCGATTCCTTCAGCCATTCCGTAGATCTCACTTAATCGTGCTGGCGTAGTTGACAGCAATTTATACTTTAAATATGGAAAAAAATCATCCCACGTCAGTAAGTTTTGCGTTTTTAGTGTCTTTAACGTAGCCGCAGGGACATAAGCGCTCAGTTTCGCTAAATTTCCCGCTAGATAATGCTGTCTGATCGCAGTCGCACTAGCGATCGTTCCAGCTTTTAAACTTATTTCATGATAATTTGCATTTTTGCGCTGGATCGGATTCAAGCACAAAGGCTCGCCCAACTTTAAATTTGCTTTAGCATACGCCAGCCCTAAAAGATCATTTGGCTGATCGACGTTATGGCCGATCTTAGCAGCAACTGCTTTTTGAAATGTTGCCGCATAAGATTCATTATATGTTTTAAAATCACCGTGTGCACTTTGGACTAAGCGCGCATACGCGGTAAAATCATATTCTGCATGCTCAGCCCCAAAAAATAGATCTGTCACGCCTAATGAGGCTAGGATCGAGACCCCATTAAAAGCAAAACGATCCGCTGGTTGAACACAGGCCAAAACCGGCATCTCGACCACAAGATCAGCTCCATTAGCTAGAGCTTGTTGGGCCCGCGTCCACTTGTCAAAGCTAGCTGGTTCGCCCCGTTGCAAAAAATTTCCACTCATCGCTACCACTAAAGGTGCATCGGGGAACTTTTTTTTGACTTCCTTTATCTGGTAAAGATGTCCATTATGAAATGGATTATATTCAGCAATAATTCCCGCAACTGGCATGTTTATCCCCCTATTTACTTATGGCAACTAAAAAACCACCGCGTCGTTTCTAAAGTAAGCTCACTCTTACCAAAGTCAGCACTTACCGTGATATCCTTGAATCCCGCTTGGGTCAATAGCCGCTGGTAAACTTCTAATTCATAAGTTCGTTCATGATGGATCTCACTGACTCTTTCATAACTCGCCAGTGCCTCATTCCAAACAAAAAAGGTCAATTCATGGACCGCACTATGCTCAAATTCATCAGCAAAACTACTCCAGATAAAGGCTTGATCTTCAGTAGTATAGTTATACATGTAGCCTGGATAGACCTCATCAGTTTGATAAGGTGTGATCACATCAAAAATAAATTTTCCATTATTTTCTAGATGTTGATAAACTTCTTTAAAAGCTTGAAGTACTTGAGCTCCATCTTGTAAGTAACAAAATGAGTCCGCAAAACAAGTCACCGCACTATACTGGCCTAGTTCGCTCAAGTCTAACATATTTCCTTGCATAAATGGGATCGCTAAATTGGCTTCCCTAGCATGCATTTCAGCTAAAGCTAGCATTTCTTCTGATAGATCGACTCCTGAAACTTGATAACCATTTTGAGCCAACATGACCGCTAAACGTCCGGCACCACAGGCTAGATCTAATATCTGCCCCGTAGTCTTAGGAAGCTCTTGTTCAACAAAATCTAACCATTGATCATACATCGTCGGTTCCATTAGCTCGTCATAGAGCTTGGCAAAACTCGAATAGATCATCTTAGTCTTTGACCCATTCTTCGATATCAACTAATGGTGCATCAGACCATAACTTTTCTAAGTTATAGAATTGCCGTGTTTCTTCTTTAAAGACATGCACGATCACATCCCCTAGATCAAGTAAGATCCAGTTAGCGCCATCTTTGCCTTCAACACTTTTGATATCTTCATTTGCTTCATGAACTTTTTCAACGATCGCTTCAGTTACAGCTTTGACTTGTCTTTCAGAACCGGCTTGCATGATCACAAAATAATCAGCTAATAAACTGATATTTTGGACATCTAAAGCAACGATATCTTCTGCACGCTTGCTATCTGCAGCGCGAACAACTAATTCTAATAATTCTTGACTGTTCATATAGTCCTCCTAAATAGGCTACGATGCGACATATGCATTATATGTCAAGATCGCAGCGGGATAAATTGTTTTATTATTATTCATCAAATATAGCAATGTATGCTTAGTTTCAAACTCAACTGCTGCACGTAGACTTTCAGCAGCTAGCTGACGTGCTTGGTCGACCCCTGGAAAATCACGGCCTGGTTCGATATAATCAGCTACATACACGATCTGATCTAACGTTGTCATTTCTTTAGCGCCCACTGTATGGCGTCGGACTGCATTTAAGATCTCTTCATCGGTGATCTTTAATTCTTTTTTGATGATCTCAGCGCCTACAACTCCATGCCAGATAAAATTGTTCCAATTTAGTAAGTCTTGTTCTAATCCAGTTTGAACGATCAGCGCTTTAAACTCTGCTTCGCTACGTTCTTTAGCATAATCATGGACTAGCGCTGCCACACTAGCTTTTTCAAGCTCATAATCGTTAGCTCGGGCTAATTCTAACGCAGCTTGTTCGACCCCTAAAATGTGTTTAAACCGTTTTTCACTGACCTGTTCTTTGACTTTAGCGATCAGCTCTTTACGTGAACCAGCGTAATAATGTTTTTGGTATTCAACTGTTTGTGTCATGATAAAGACCTTCTTGTTTGATATAATTTTCCACTTCACTTGTTACCAAGTACTTGATCGAGCGTCCTTGTTGTACTTTTTCACGGATCATCGATGAACTGATATCGATCCGCGGAACATCGACCCAGATCAAAGGGTAGTCACTTTTTTTGGCGTAGCCTTTGCGTTCTACACTAACAAATTGGATCATTTTGACCAATTCATCGACCTTATACCATTTAGGCAAATACTCGACCATATCCCCTCCAATGATAAAATAAAAATCAGCATTGGGATATAGCTTCTTTAGCTCCTGGACAGTATCGTAAGTGTAGCTGACCCCACCACGTCTGATCTCAATATCTTCGAGTTGAAATTTAGGCTCAGAAGCAATACTCATTTCGACCATGTGCACACGATATTTGGCAGCGATCGCAGCTTTTTGATCAATGTGTGGGGGCAAATTATCTGGCATAAATAATACTTTATCTAGATCAAGTTGCTCTTGCACCTGCTTAGCCATGATCAAATGGCCTAAATGAGGTGGATTAAAGGTCCCACCCATGATCCCGATCCGTTCACGGCTATCAGCTTTTATAGGTTGAACTTGGACTTTAGAAGCCACCGTTGTTTCGGTCTTTAGCATCTTACCCACCTCTTAGAGTTTAGTAACTTCAAGTGAATATGAACGATTATCACGTCTATCTGCTTGTTTGAACAATACTAAAACATGACCGATCTTTTGAACGACTTGGATATCGGTATTGTCTTCGATAAACTCGATCACTTCTTCATCTTCGACTAACGCATTTTGTAAGATATTTACCTTAAATAATTCACGTTTTTCAATGGCATCTTCGATCTGAGCAAGCCAGTTAGCACTCAAACCTTCCTTACCCACTTGAAATAACGGACGCATTCCGTGTGCTTGAGCACGTAGATAGCGTTTTTGTTTACCCTTAAGTTTCATATTCTAATTCCTCTCTTAAACCATCGCTCTTCTTAAAATAACAGCTACTCCTTCAGGGGCCCAGCCTGCAACGACACTATTAGCTTTAACTGTGACCCAACCTAAGCCTGCAAAAACAAGATCACTTTTTTCGGTCGTTTTAAATTCAAAACGCACTAGCTTTGGAAAATCTTTCATTTCTTCAGCTGTCGGTGGGGTCAATAACGTACCTGCATGTTTAGCATAAAATTCAGTCGCCTTTTCAGTCTTAGTCCGATGGAGCATTAAATTATTATCGGTATAAACGATCACACCTTGCTTTCCCCCAGAGATATAATCAAAACGAGCTAAAGCGCCAAAAAAGAGAGTTTGGCCTTCGTTTAACTGATACACTTTAGGCTTGATCTCTTTTTGAGGTGCAGCTAATCGCAAAGCCTTAGGCGATAAATAATGTGCCATTTGATGCTTATGGATGATCCCTGGAGTATCGATCAAGAAATGACCGTCGCCAAATGGGATCTCGATCCGATCAAGGGTTGTTCCAGGAAAACGCGAAGTCGTGATCAAGTCTTTGACCCCTGTCGTTTGGTTGATGATCCGATTGATCAAAGTCGATTTTCCTACATTAGTGACCCCAACAACATATACATCACGACCTTCACGATATTTGTCGATCAATTCTAACAGATCTTCGAGGTCTTTTCCACGTTTGGCACTAGTCAAAGCCACATCGACCGGACGAAGCCCCTGTTTGTTAGCTTCTTGGCGCATCCAATCTTTGATCTTGGAACGCTTCAATGAATGTGGTAAAAGATCTTCTTTATTACCAACTAATAAAACGGGGTTATCCCCTACAAAGCGGTGTAATCCAGGAATAAGCGAACCGTTAAAATCGAAGATATCGACAACATTGACGATCAAAGCATCCGTTTGACCGATCTGATTTAACAAACGCAAAAAGTCATCATCAGTTAAAGAAACGTCAGCTACCTCATTGTAGTGGCGTAATCTAAAGCACCGTTGACAATAAAGCTCATTATTTTCTAAGCCTTTTTGGATCGCTGCTCGTGGAGTATAACCAGGTTCAGTTTTATCTTCAGATTGGATCTTAGCCCCACAACCGATACAGTATAATTCTTCATTTTCAGTCATCTAATGTATGCCCCCATTTTGTACTCAATCTATCTTTTTTGATCAAACGTTTTTTAACGATCTTTTCAAAGAAACGATTGATCTTAGTGTTCCACGCATCAGAATCCACTAGTGGCTTGACCAAAATGCTGCGGATCCCAGCATTATTGGCAGCCATTACATCAGTCATCAATTGATCACCAACTAAAACGACCTCATGTTTTTTTAGATCATAGCGCTTCAAAGCAATTTGGATCCCACGGGTAAGTGGCTTCAAAGCACGGGAAACAAAAGGTAGTTCTAAAGCTTTTAAAGCATGTTCGATCCGCTTATGCTTGTTATTTGACACTACGACCACCGGGATCTTAGCATCTTCCATCTTGTGTAACCACGCATGCAATTGGGGTGTGCCATCAGGATTATCCCAAGCGATCAAAGTATTATCAAGATCAGTCAACACGACCTTGATCCCTTTTTCTTTTAACTCAGTCGGTGAAAGATCATAGATCGACTCGACCATCCAGGTTGGTTCAAATTTATTGAGCAAAGTATATCTCCTTCAAAATATAGTCTCCAACTACTATTATATGCTAGCAAAACTACTTTTAGCAAAGTTTTAATGTGACAGCTAAAGAAAAAAGCCGAGACAACAGTAGTCTCAGCCTTTTAACTAAATGAGTGACAAATTATTTTGCCAAAGCTTTCTTAGCTTCATCAACAAGCGCTGTGAAAGCAGCTGCATCGCTGATTGCAAGATCAGCTAACATTTTACGGTTAACATCAATGTTAGCTAATTTTAAACCGTGCATCAACTTGCTGTAGCTGATATCGTTCATACGAGCTGCTGCGTTGATACGAGCAATCCATAATTTACGGAAGTTTGATTTTGTCTTACGACGATCGCGGAATGCGTATTGGTAAGACTTCATAACTTGTTGCTTAGCTACTTTAAATTGGATATGCTTTGAACCGCGGTATCCTTTAGCTAATTTAATCATTTTTTTACGGCGTTGACGCGTAACTGTTCCACCTTTAACACGTGGCATGGTTAATTCCTCCTTAAACTTAGCCCGACGTTATGCGGGATTCACAAAACTGATCTGTGCGCTGAAAAAACGATCCAACAATCGCTTCTGCAAAGCACAATAATGATGCAATCTTACATTGCAACCGAGTAATAGAATCTCAATAATTATTTCATTTGAGAAAGCATTTGCTTGATACGCTTCATATCTGAAGCAGATACCATTGCTGGCTTACGCAATTGACGGCGTTGTTTCTTTGTCTTGCCGTGGAAACGGTGAGATGTGAAAGCGTGAGCACGCTTCAAACCACCATTTCCTGTACGCTTAAAGCGTTTTGCTGATGCGCGGTGTGTTTTTTGTTTTGGCATAATACTGTACTCCTCCTAAATAAACTATCAGCCTATTTTTCGGCTTTAGGCGCAAGCATTAAGAACATGCTGCGTCCATCCATTTTTGCTTTAGATTCGACTGTTGCAACATCATCTGTTTCCGCAGCAAATCTATCAAGAACTTCGCGTCCGATCTCTTTATGTGTGATCGCACGACCCTTAAAGCGAATAGATACCTTAACTTTGTCACCTTTCGTCAAGAATTTACGTGCATTCTTGACTTTAGTATTAAAATCGTTAGTATCGATCGTTGGGCTTAAACGAACTTCTTTAACGTTGATCACTTTTTGCTTTTTACGAGCTTCACGCTGTTTCTTCTGCAACTCAAAACGATACTTCCCATAATCCATGATCTTGGCAACAGGTGGTTTTGCTTTAGGTGCTACCAAAACAAGGTCTAAGTTAGCTTGCTCTGCCAACTTCAAAGCTTCTTGCTTAGATTTGACCCCCAACTGGGAACCATCATCAGCAATCAAGCGTAACTCACGTGCGCGAATGCCTTCGTTTACCATCTTATCAACTGCTATGGCGTTTCACCTCCAAAAAAATTCAGAGAAAATGCAGAAAAAATGCGGGTATCTCGTAAAACTACAAGACACCCGCACAGATCCGTTTTTATCGGAATTACATTTCATAATTCTGCCCCGGGACTAATTGTCCCCTAGGCGAGAAGCGGGAGCCTCTGCTTTTTTTCTCAACTGTTATAGAATAACATAACTTCCATGTTGAAACAACTAATTTTTTCAAAAAAGTTGAGTTTTATCTTACACAAGATATTTACCCCCCTCACGAATACTGAGAGCAGACAAATCGTTACCGTATGTTGCAATGAATTCAGCCACCCACTTAGGATCTGTCTTGGAATAGTCACGCAAGGCCCAACCGATCGCTTTATTGATAAAAAATTCATCACTACCAAAATTATTTATGATGATCTTAGCTAAGAGTTTTGTATCAGTTTGCTTCTTTAATAATAATTGAAATTCGAGCGCGATCCTTTTGACCCATAAATTACTATCATTACTCCAAGTAAGCATTAGCTGCGTCATTTCAGTTGGGTAGCGTAAATACAAGTCCGTGAACACTTTAACTAAAGTATCGACTGTTTCCCACCATGACTTAGTTATGATCAATTTTTTCAACTTAGGCAGATCTTCTAATGTCGTAAATTTCTTCATTTGCACTAAATAGTCACAGGCAACATATTGATATTCTCTTTGGGGCTTTTGCCAACAGAGTTCAACAAACTCCCAATCTATCTTAGCTGATTTTTTGGCATCTTTAAAAACTTCACGGCAAAGTTGCCGGCGCTTAGGCGTTTTGATACCTAAAAATTCAAATTGATCACGCATATACGCTGACATACCGTCAGCTTGCTTGACATCACCTGCTAGACTCAGCGTATCTAGCAAAGTAAATAAATCATTTTTTGTTTTCATTTAAGTTTTTCGTCACTTCCGATCATTTCTTAAATTTTCCATTCTTCTCTAAACGATCTAAAAATCTCTGCGTTATAGCTAAATTACCAAAAATCCCCTTGACATCTATTCCAGCCTGGATCCTACGCGCACGTTTAGCTTTTATTACCTTAGAAACGTCGATCACATCTAAAATGTTCCCTTCCTCAACTACTTTTTCAAATTTTAACGGTAGATCAAATCCACTATTGATCCGATATTTACTAATAAAATCAGTAGCGATCAATAACTTACTTGATACAAAAAGATATTACCAAATCCAGTAAAGTAACTACTGTAGTTAGCTAGCTTTACGCATAGCTGATTTACAAGGAACAACATTATTTAGCGGTAAATTTTCATCTAACGTCTGATGTGGCATAAGATCACCTACTAAAAACTTATTAGCTTCATTCTAACAATTACATAGTTCCATTTCCATAAAAAAACTGACCATAACTTTTTGTCATGATCAGTCATAAAAATATATTTAAAAATCTTCTTCGCGGTAACCGACTTGTTCCATATTTTTGCGACCACGTTGTAAAATATAGATCGCTACGATAACCAACACGATCCCGACTACTTCGACCCAATTCATCCCAAGGCCTAAGAAGATCACACTCAAGACCGCTGTCGTAGCTGGTTGTAAAGCATCCATGATACTAATAACATCGGATGGCGCAAAACGTGAACTGTATAGCAATAAACCAAATGGAATGATCGTACCCAACAAGATGACCGTTGAGATCGAAAGAACTACTCCACCCGTGATCACTGGAGGATCGACCCACACAGGACGATATGCGTTAAATAACACCCCTGCGATAAAAGTCCCCCAGCCTAAGATCACGATCGGTGGATGATCTTTTGCGATCGGCTTTGGTAAAACAACATAAAATGCGGCCGTTATACCAGAACCGATCCCCCAAAGTAATGAATCCATTGGGATCGACATTTGCGTAAAATCACCCTTTGTAATTGCTAAAATGACCCCAACTAGGGCAACGACAAAGGCGAGCATATCTGTCGACAATGGGCGTTGCTTTTTGATGAAGATCCCACCTAAAACAATAAACAATGGACTTAGATATTGCAAGATCGTAGTTGCTGAAGCATTACCTTTTTGAATCGAAATATAAAATGTCAACAGGTTAGCCATCAAACCAAAGATCGCATAAGCTAATAAATGCCCAAATGTTCTCCATGACGAAAAGACACCAAATGTCTTCTTACCATACATAAGTAAACTAATGATCAACAAAATCACGCCTGCACCCATAGTTCTGATCGACAAATACCAATCAGCTGGGAGGTTTTGATTTTGTGAAATAAATTGAACCGTTGTACCAGAGATCCCCCAGACAGCCGAAGCAACAGCTGACCAAAAGATCCCCTTCATAACGTTACTAGACGTTGCTTTCATTTTATTCCCTCCAAATATTTTATTATATTCGGAAAGAACTGATTTGGCAATATACCATGTTAGAAAAAGTTACAAAGAAGCTCGTTTCGAACATATATCATCTGTCAATAGCTTCATCATTTTTTCATCCAGCAATTTTGTCCATTATTTCTATACCCACCTTTCATAGATCGTATCTGGGTTCGATCTGGCGTTTATATTCAATAGTTGCATCGTGTTCCTTGTCTGCTAAATATCTGGTGTAATTGGCCGCTGCCTGTTCAACTTTAGCAACACTTGCTTCGACTGTCCGATAAAACTGGGCTCTATCCCAAATATCATTTCGCGTTAAATACATTACTTGAGCTACCAGTTGCTCTGTTTCACGCCTAAAACACGATAATTGATCGGACAATTCCATTTTTTGTGCATTGAATTGTCGTTTTTTATACAAATATTCTTCTACCATTTCTTGTTTAGTTTGTTTCATCGCCTACCTGCTGAAGTGGTGTAACTAATTTAGGACACTTGATGGCACCTAGATAACTTTTAGCTGCCTGCACAGTCTTTTCTTGCAATGCACCTACTAGAGACTCAGGCAAAACTTGGATTGTTTGATGATCCACCGCACTTGCTAATTCAGCTAGCTCTGAAGTCGAATTTTGCTTTAATGATTTTACTTTGGTAACTTTAGTCGCGATCAAGGCTTGGATCGCTAAGCGTTCTAAAATTTTTTGTTGTTCTTTTAAGATCGCCTCGAATTGCTTAGCTTGCCTACTTTTCATTGGTTTTTCCCTCAGTTCAATATTTAAATAGTTCCTTACTTGCGTTGGTGTCATCGTCTTGGATATTTTTAGCTACTTTCAATAAATCCTTACTAAAATCTGTTGTCTTAGTCTGATATTGTTGGATCTGCTTGAGATTTTGGGTAGCTTGTTCGCTGTCCCAGAGCCGTTCTTTAGTATATGATGCGATCATTTCTTCGATCTAGGCATCTGATAAATGCTTTTTTCAAATTCAAGATCATTCTGATCACAAAATAATGTAACGCTACTTGATGGATCATTGGCGATCGCCTCTTTGACATCCAACACACGTGGACTAGCCAGTAAATATTATGCAAAATTTGCTCTAAAACGATGATTGCGACTAAACTTTCTGCTGCCCCTTCTGTCATGCCTGTAGTTTTCCTTTAGTAGCTTGTTTAGGTAATTCACCAAGTCGCTTCTCGCTCTGTTTATCTAATGTTCTCTAATTTTTTATCATTGTATCAAACAAAAAAATCCCCCCAAAGTATAACTTTGGGGAGATAACTAAACTATTTGATCTCTTCGTCAGTTTTTAAGACAGCCATGAATGCATCTTGTGGAACAACTACACGTCCAACAGCTTTCATCCGCTTCTTACCGCGTTTTTGCTTGTCCAATAATTTTGCACGCCGGTCAGGATCACCCGTATGGATCCGCGCCGTTACGTCTTTACGATAAGCTTTGATATTAGTCCGTGCAATGATCTTAGCCCCGATCGCTGCTTGGATCGGAATTTCAAAGTTTTGCCGTGGAATGATCGTCTTTAGCTTATCCGTAATGACCCGTGCCCGTTGTTGGGCAAATTGCCGGTGTGCAATAAAACTCAAGGCATCGACTTTATCGCCGTTCAACAAGATATCGATCTTGACCAGATCACTTGGACGTGTTCCATCAAGTTCATAATCAAGTGAAGCGTAACCACGAGTACTAGATTTTAATTTATCAAAGAAATCAAAGATGATCTCTGATAGTGGCATTTCATAGATAACATTCACCCGATAGTCATCAAGGTAATCCATTGTGACAAAATTCCCACGCTTAGCCTGGCATAATTCCATCACCGCTCCAACATAATCACTTGGGACCATGATCTCAGCTTTAACGTAAGGTTCGTTGATCTGTTTGATCGTTGGAACATCTGGCATTTCAGATGGATTAGAAACACTAACATGTGAGCCATCTGTCAACTCAACATCATATGTTACGGATGGTGCTGTAGTGATCAATTCCATTCCAAATTCACGTTCCAAACGCTCTTGGATAACATCCATATGCAATAATCCCAAGAAACCACATCTAAAGCCAAAACCTAAAGCTTGCGAGGTCTCAGGTTCAAATTCGAGCGCTGCATCATTTAACTTTAATTTTTCTAGTGCTTCACGCAGGTCGTTATATTTAGCATTATCGGTCGGATAAAGTCCAGAATACACCATTGGGCTCATTTCACGATAACCCGCTAATGGTTTTTCAGTTGGATCATCAGCATGCGTTAAGGTATCACCAACACGTGTATCTTGAATATCCTTGATACTTGCAGTTAAATATCCTACATCCCCAGCCATCAAGAAGTCGCGTTTGATCGGCTTAGGTGAGTTGACCCCAACTTCAATAACTTCGTATTCCGCGCCACTATTCATCAAACGGACCTTATCACCAGGTTTTACAGTTCCATCAAAGACCCGTAAGCTCAATACAACACCACGGTAATCATCATAGACCGAATCAAAGATCAACGCTTTTAACGGTGCTTTTAGATCGCCACTTGGTGCTGGAACTTTTTGAACGATCTCTTCTAGCATCTCTTCGATCCCGATCCCGTTTTTAGCTGAAGCCAAGACTGCCTCAGAAGCATCCAGACCGATCACGTCTTCGATCTCTTGGCGCACACGCTCTGGTTCAGCTGAAGGCAGATCGATCTTATTGATCACTGGTACGATCTCAAGGTCATCATCTAATGCTAAATAAACATTTGCCAAAGTTTGGGCTTCGATACCTTGCGCTGCATCGACCACTAAAACAGCACCTTCACAAGCCGCCAATGATCGTGAAACTTCATATGAAAAGTCCACGTGCCCAGGCGTATCGATCAAGTGGAAAATGTAAGTTTCTCCATCTTTTGCATGATAATGAAGTTCTACTGCATTTAATTTGATCGTGATCCCACGTTCGCGCTCCAGATCCATCGAATCGAGCAACTGATCTTGCATTTCACGTTTTGAGACCGTATCAGTCAATTCCAAAATGCGATCAGCTAAGGTCGATTTCCCATGGTCAATATGAGCAACGATCGAAAAATTCCGAATATGCTTTTGGCGCTCCGACATTTTTTCAAAATCCATTTCGCTCTTCCTACTTTCTAGTGGGCAAGAAAAATCCTTCACCCAACTCAATACTCTCTAACTAACAATTATAGCCTGTTTTACAGGTCAGCGTCAATTTTACCAAAAAATAACTAGAGCATAGTTTTTGGCTACACTCTAGTTATTTTAAAAATCTATTTTAGTCTTCTTTGCGCTTATTTTTAACACCTAAGCCTAAAATCCCTGCTAAGGCGATCAACATCGCACCAATACCTGTTGCTTGTGTTTTAGCATCATCACCCATTTGTGGTAATTCAGCAACTTTAGTTTCGTTTGTAACCGGTGTAGTTACCTTTGTTGCTGCTTGAGAGGTCAAGACAGTTACGCTCTCTTTTTTAGCTGGTTCTGGTTTTTCAGGTACTTTTGGTACTTCTGCTGCTTTTTCAGCCACATATTTAACGACCGTATCTGAAGTAGGATCAGTTGGATCAACAAACTCTACTTCTGCCTTATACCCTGGGATCGTTGGTACCTTTTGATGTGGTGCAACACCAGAAGGATCATCCTTATCGTTTTCATATGGCACTGGCGGAACTAAGGCATTACCATTTTCATCAACAGAAACGATATTACCGACTTTTGCGTAAATGAATGTGGTGGTTTCATCACCTTCACCAAATGTTCCAACACCATTTTCGATCTTTTGTAAAACGTAACCCGTGATCACTTTAGCATCAGCAGTATTGTCAAAACTCATGCCTGGTACAAAGAGATCTCTCTTAACGATGCTTGGAACTAATTCATTGCCCGCATTATCTACAAAGCGTTCTGTCAAGCTGTAGTTTGCTGTATAAACAACACGTTCGACTTGATCAGGACTCATATGATCAACTGTGGTAGCTGGAACGCTTGTCCGATCAGCCCAATAACCAGAGATCTGTGGGCTCATTACACTAGCAAATTCTTGAGCGCTACTCCATGCTCCCCAAGTGATCGCATCAGTCACAGCGTCTTTAGTTCCTGTTCTCGTAAACGTCTTTGTTTCGACAACTGGTTCAGATGCTTGGCTACCATCTGCATAAACATAGTTGATCGTGCGCGTTACTTCTTTTGTTTCGCTCACTTCAGCTGCTGCTTGTTTCGTGTACGTTACCGTTACTTCAGCATTTGCACTATCAGCGGTCACACTTTGGGCAGCTACTTCTGCTTTATCAGCTGTGTAGCCTTTTAGAACTGGGCTGGTCACTGCGCCAAACTCTTGGGCTTTACTCCAGGCATTCCATGTGATCTCATCGGTCACAGCGTCTTTAGCTCCTGTTCTTGTGAACGTCTTTGTTTCGATAACCGGTTCAGATGCTTGGCTGCCATCTGCATAAACATAGTTGATCGCGCGCGTTACTTCTTTTGTTTCGCTCACTTCAGCTGCTGCTTGTTTCGTGTAGGTCACCGTTACTTCGGTATTTGTACTATCAGCGGTCACACTTTGGGCAGCTACTTCTGCTTTATCAGCTGTGTAGCCTTTTAGAACTGGGCTGGTCACTGCGCCAAACTCTTGGGCTTTACTCCACGCATCCCATGTGATCTCATCAGTCACAGTATCCTTGATCCCAGTACGCGTAAATGTTTTAATTGCAATATTTGGTGCTACAGCTTGAGTGCCATCTGCGTAAATGTAATTGATCGTACGTGTTACCGTTTTATCTTCAGTTACATTTTCAGTTGGATTTTTAGTATACTTGACCGTCGTTACATAAGCCTTATTTTCATCTGTTGGTGTTACTGTGATCGCTGCTACTTCTTTTTGATCAGCTGTATAGCCTGTGAGCTCTGGTGAAATAACTGTCGCAAAGCTTGCTTCAGTTGCTTCCGTACCATCGGCCATCCACGGTGTATAAGTTACCTTATTTAAAGCCAAATTATTAACCTTATCACGTGTGAATGTAATAGTTTTTGTCACTGTTGGCGCAGCTGACTGGTTATTTTCAGCATAGACATAGTTGATCGTTTGTTCAAATTTAACACTTTGAGCTTCGATCTCTTTGTCAGCTTCATAGATATAGGTAACTACAATATCTTGACCTGCTGTAACACCTGCAGGCTGACCTTCAACTTTAACAAATTTATAGTGTGGACGTGTGATACCAGTTGTTACATATGGATCACCTGACATGATGCTTTGAGTGTCTGGCGCTTGGATCTCGTTACCATCTGTATCGATCCACCTTGTTGTAACATCTACATAACGTTGGATCTCTAATTTGTAAGTTGGGGCAACATTATAGATACCACTGATACCTGTTGAATTCCCATGTTCGCCAGTAAAGTGATCTTGAAGTGTAACACCGACTACACTAGAACCATCCTTAATACCAGTGATCTTAAAGCCTAATTCAGCCATCGCGGTTGCACTTGGATCTAATTTATCTGATTTAAGGACCACTGCTTTTACTTTAGACCAATCTGTTACTTGATCAGCTGTCACAAAGTCTACTAGAGCAGCTTCAGTTACTTGATCACCTACAAATGGTGTATAGGCAAATAGTAATTGCCCATTACCAGTTCCTGTAGTCGTTACTTTATCAACACCTTCACCAGTTAAAACGATCGTCGCATTATCCCCATTTGCTACGCTAGGTAAATTGATGACATTATAGGAGTATTCTGAAATACCCTTATCCGTCAAAACATTAGCTAAGCGGATCGTTCCTTTAGAGTTAGCCAACTCTTTTGAACTACTATATGCTAACTTGGTCGTTCCTGTTTCTTCGGTATATTTTCCATCGTCTGCTGCTTTGATCCCATTCATCGGACCGTAAGTTGATGGATAAGTGAAACTGTAACTCACTTCATTTGGAGTCTTATAGAAACCTAAGTTAGTTGATCGAACCTTATAAGTCTTGCCATCCCGCAACGTGACTTCACTAATATTAGCAAAACCATTAGTTGGTGCGGAAACTTGATCATTTTCGTTAAGCTCCATGAATAAACTCATCCCGTTTTCAGGATAAGCATAGGATAACGGCAATTGATTCTTATTTGCTACGATCTTCAACGGTGTTGTGTAAGAAGTCCCATTGATCAAAACAGGCGTACGATACCAAGGTGTTTCAGGTAAACTGATCTTAAACATCCGTTCCCCATTGATCCCGATATATCCTAGATCTTCAACAACAGCATCTTCGTAAAGTGCACCCCCACGTTTGTAAACGTGTAATTGACTAGTATCTTCTAGGTCAAATCCTTGAGGGATCGCAATAAAGTAAGAGCTTGGAATGTCATTATATTGAACGATATTTCGGATCTGGTATGTGATCGTTGCAATATTACCACCATTTTCACTCGTTGGTTGGTAAGAAGTACTATTGAAATTCAAGATATTGCCAGTAAACTGGTTCTTACTTGGATTAGGCGCTTTGATATTAAGTGACATTTTCCCAGTCAATTCTTGTCCTTTATCGGAAGTCACAGTATATCTGTACTCTGCTGTATCATTGACCTTCTTAGTCGTCCCTTTTTCTAAGATCGCATTGTTACTGAAATTGATCTTAACTTTAGTACCTGCTTCAATATTTTTATAACCGATATCAAGCGCTTTAATATTAGATCCATCTTTAGCAACACCTGCACTGATCGCTTTATCATCGATAGCAACAACAATAGAGTTTACATTAGAAGTTACAAAGTTACCCATTTGTAGATCTACTGTACGGCCATCTGTTAATGTTGCTCGTGTTAAACCGCTTGGCTGGTTTTCACTTGACGATGTGATCGCTAACGCATACTCACCTTCGCCACCATTCATGATCGTACCTGGCTCAATATCTAAGTGGATCAAAACATTTTCTTGCGCAACATTACCATTGTTATATACTTCGATCGAACGGATCAGACTACCATTGTCATTGTAATCTAACTTTGTATCATCAGATTGGTGTTCCCCATCAGCTTGACCATTATCTGTGTAGATCTCACCATCTTTTTTCTTGAATTGTACTTCCCAAGAATTATTAACTTTAGTAGCCACAGCTAAATTGAGCTGCTTTGTGCCCACAGCTTGCTGGATCATATCCTTAGCTCGTTCGCCTGCAGTGTTGATCGAGTAGTATGCAACTGTAGCATCAAAGTTGTTATCACTGGCAGCCAATTCAGTTGTGTATGTCCCAAATAATAATAATGACCCCTTCAATAGATCAGTTTTGGCATTATTAAAATCAATAACGACTGGTTCACCTGCAGCTGCTTGTTTGATCGTAACATTTTTTCCATTAGCTAATGTAGCAAAATCACCAGCTGTATCACCAACGACCGTCTTATCAGTCAAGCCATATGCATAGCCAATGCTTGTAGTATCAGCTAAAAAGCCCTTTGGAACGTTCAATGTTACTGTACCAGCAAAATTGTCACCGTCTTTTTGACCATTATTAGCTAAATTGACCCCTAAAACATATTTTTGATCCTTAACTAAACCATTTTCTGCAGTTTGATTTTGATCAAAATTGAGGTTGACAGCAGTGATCTCGGCCGGTTGCCCGATCGTATAAGTGATCTCACCAATATCATCCCCATTTTTCTTAACAACAACTTGGAATTTTGAACCTGGTGTTAAAAATGACCAATCAGAAACAGTTGGCATCAATCTTAAATTAAAAGTCAATGAAGCTGTTGTGTTGATATTGTACGTAAAAGTCGTATTTTGGCTGGTCTTATTAGTAACATATCCCGGATCAGCTACTGGAGAAGTTTCTGTATCGACATTGTACAACTCACCATTGATACTACGATCAGTCGAAGCTGTAAAGATATATGGAACAGTGACCGTAACTGTATCTCCCGCAACCGCTGGAACCATAACTGAAATACTACGCGTTTCATTATCGCCGTGATCCAATGTTACTGCTTGACTTTGAGTATTATTTTCGATCACTTGACCTGCATTGACTGTTGGCGCATCGGCTACTGCACTTCTAAAAGTTGCGTGCGTTTGTTCTTGTGGCGCTTCAGTTGTACTTTCAGCAGATGATACTTCATTATTTTCAACTGGTGGAACACCTTGGTCAGCACTCTTATCTGCCTCGGCTTGCTCAATTGTTTGCGCCGAAGTAACTGTGTTTTCCTCTGGTGTTTCAGTTGAAGCCACTTCTGTCTCATTTTCAGTACTTTCAGTAAGCTGAGTCGTTTTTTCATCATTAGTTACAGTATCGACCCCGTCTGCGTTGACAGCATCTGCGTTCGAAAAAGCAAGTAAAGCCCCGACCATCACAGATGCTACTCCCACATTCAATTTTTTGATTTTGTACTTTGCTTTGCGTTGTGCCATTTTTTCAGAGCGAAGTTTTAGATTGTTTTTCGAACCCATAGCGTCCTCCTGAAATTAATATTTATTTAATATTTTTATCAATAAAAAATTAGCATATTAATTTCAACAAAACAATACAGTGAACATGCTTTGTACAATTTTTACGTTATTTTTCAACAATCTTAAACAATGTACCAATTACATCTAATCCAAATTTAAAACATGGCTACTGTTGTTATCAACAATATAAGCCAAAGGACCACTACGATGCTTTGTAGCGTAGTAGTCCTTTGGCTTGTTTCATATTCTAATTTGCTTTAAAGTTAAACATCTAACTTTTTCTCATATATAGATCTATAAAACAGTTTTCGATCATCTCAGGTGAATACTTCAAATCTGTTAAACCAAACTTGATAAAAATATTCCAAGCCCGGACTAAATACTCATTCCGACGTTCTAAATGAGCTTTTAGGATCTGCTGTTGTAAGGTAAGATATACAGTCGCTTCAGAACGTGAGCGCCATTTAGAAGCTAACTTTTCTTCTTGTTCTGGAGTCAATAATAATAGATAGACCCATTTTTTTGCATTAGCAACGCCTAAAAATGCTGTTAATGCTTTGCAATATGCTTTCAAACAAATCGTTTCATCTGCTCGGCCTACTTTATTAAACAGTTCGGCCACTGCGATGCTTAGTTCACTGTAAACGAGCTCATCTTTTTCTCTAGTTAGATTTTGAAAAGAATCCTTTGTAGCGATCTGTCTTTGTATTTTAGCTAATTTCGTAATATCCATGCGTTAGTCCTTAAAAAAATCGCTCATCTGATTTGATAGCTAGACTCGTCAAATTATCTAAATACCAATCCTTGATAAACTCATACTTGTATAAAATATCGAACCAGGCTACTTTATGCCCTTCATCCTGGACCTTAATGACCCAACTTGCATTATTTAGATCATCATGCTCTGCTTGCCTCAAAATAGAAACAACAACATTATTCTTCAACTGCAAGACTGCACGACCACTTTCACCAGCTACTAACATATAGCCTGCATCTGCGCTGATGATGAAGAGTTTATCTAATGCTTCACGTGGCTCATCGGCTGAAGAGATCTGATAACTCGCATTATTAGAAGCATCAAGTAAATTAAAATCAACATCAAAACCGTAATCTTCTTTAAAATACTTGCCGATCGCAACTAAATACGTTTCAAAACGTTTTACGGTCTTATAATCAAACTTTTCACTATAATCAACAACTAATAGATCAGTTAAAGCCTGACTATTAAACCGGATCAACTGGCGCTTAAAGTTGATATAAAACAAACGCGCACCAGTACTTTTATCAACGTAATATGCTCCTTCACGCATGTTCTCATCGATCTTAAAAGTAAAGTAGCCTTCCATATTTATTCCTGGAAATTCATGGTAAAGCTCATTTTGATGATCACTGGATTGCAAAATAACTTGCTCGTTTTGATGAAGTTGCAATAAACGATTCAAAAAGATCAAGTAATAGTCAGCCCGACTGTATTGCTGTGGGAAGATCAAATATGCTGTATCCAAGCGATAATCAGTCAAAGTCATAACTGATTCTAGCAAAATGTTTTTGTCATCGGTATTGATCAGCTCATCTAAAACTTTGGTAAAGTAGATCCCACGCTTAAGGCTTTCTTTTAATTGATCGTTATATGACATCAACCGCCCTGTTGTACTCAAAGACCCCGCATATGCACGGGTCTCTTCAGCATTTTTCTTATTATTTGGTCGAAATGTTTCCGTTGGTTTTTCATATTCTTTCGTCATTTTTGTTCACCTACTTTTGCTTAGCGATCAAATCTGCAATATAGTTGCGGTATAATGCTGCGTTATGCGCTTCAAAGTTTTCAAAGCTACCAAATTTAGCTACGATGCTTTGTTTCTCATAGCTCATTAAAGTATCTTCTTTTGAAAGTGCTAAGATCTTTTCCTCATTTTCACGGATCTGACGGTAAGCATTCCCCGCTTTTTCATCCAGTTCAGACAGATAGGATAATTCATCGATCAATTTTTGCTTAGATTCCTTGAGTTTTGAAGCTTCCCAAGGCATCACCTTCTCTTGTGAAGTCCGTTTGATCTCTTGACGAAGTTCATCTTTTCGTTGATCACGCTCATTTTGACCATCGATCAATTCTTGTAACTCATCTGATTGTTGCGATAAGAGCGCGATCTGATCGCTATTCAAGCGTTTATTTTCACTTTCCAATGCAAAAGCACGTGCTAATTTTTGATATTCAGTTTCATCAAAATTGAATTTGACTTTCAATACATCTAACGTCCCAAATAATCGTCTCCCCCACCAATTTCCAAAGAAAAATTGATACTGTCCGATCGCAGTCTCTTCAAAATAGAAAAATGGGTACATCTCACATAAATAATCGATCAAGTTCTTACTCAAATAATCACTTATCTTAGCATAACTGTCACGCACAAGATGTTCATGGGTATCATCAACTTCAGCCCCATCTTGTTTTAAGATCTCAGTTGCATAACGTTTACCATCGATCAGCTGGTATACCAAACGATCATCTTGGTCTTGAACAGCTTTTTCAAAAGATTCTAAATAGGCCACTTTATCTAAAAGTGCCTTAGTCAAGCTTTTAGTTGCTTGTTTATGATCTGATAAACTAAGTTGATTTGGATTAGCCATAAGTATCTCCTCTATTTCATAATTGCCCAGGTGAGAGCAAGATGTTCATAGCTCTATTGTTACAAAAAAACTTAAATTTATCAATTATCAGGGCTGAGTTCTTGTTTCATCATCTCATTTAATCGCTTCTTTAACCGCAACTGTTCCTCTAAGTAGGCGCCTGTTACTTTATTATTGGCGGTAACCGCTAATTTTTTTGGATGTAAAGCCATGATCTGCTGGCAGATCTGTTCATGATAAGCACAGATCGGGTCTTTATATTGTTTGTAATAGCGATGTTGCTTTTTACTGAGCTGCCTAAAATAATTGAAACGCTGACCATTACTCAATTTCAATAACTTATTCCCGCCAAAAAAGAGATCTAATCTAGCTAAATTAGCTTTATCTGGTGGAGTTTGATCGATAAAGTAAATGAAATATCGGCCTTTGTGTAGATAAACAATAAATCGTTGCTCAGGATCGATCTTTTGACTTACCATTACCCCCTGAACGAGTAGAAACTTCATTTTGCCACTACAGATCCCCATAAAAAGCTCAGGAAAAAAAGGCTGTTTTTTCAAAAAGATCTCTTCAAGTAAAATAAAAGTAGCCTCTAACGTACACTCAAAAAATTCATTGGCCGTATTTTGCGCACGATTGCGATATTTTGCACTCAATAATTTCTTACATTGTAAAAATGACATATGATCACAATTAGCAATAAATTCTGCGATCACATTCATACTTAGCCCCAAGTAACGGTCGATCACTACTTGGGCTGACTTAGCTAACACGATCTCTTCACTATTTTCAAACTTCATAAAAATAACCACCTTTCACTATCTACACTTTATAGATACGCAAAAGGTAGCCATTATAATTTATTTTTTCAAATATTGGCGTTTAAAATCTTTGATCCCAGCTAACACAAATTGAGCAGGATCTTTTGAAATATCAAGTTTTCGATCATGATCATCTGTTAAGATCGCTGAAAAAATCTGTTCATACTCTGCAACACTAACTTCTGTCCGCATCTCTAACATTTCAGAAGTTTGATAAGTGAGAGCTTCTTTATAATTAGGCTGTAAGCGTCCCGAGAAAAACTCACCTTGGGCGCCAGAACCGTAACTAAACAAGCCTAGCCGATCTCCAGCCTTTAGTGTATCAGTATTTTCTAAAAGAGATAGCAAGCTCAAATATAACGAGCCAGTATATAAATTCCCAGTTGCCATATTATACTTGCGACTTGCTTCAAATTCATTGTAATAATGACTAGCTATAGTCGGATCAACACCCTCTAAGGCCTTACGCAGCCCCTTTAACCCCTGTTTAGTATATGGCAAATGGAACAATAACGCTGAAAAATCAGTTAACTTAATCCCTGTCTTTGCTAGATAGTCTTGATAGACTTTCTCAAAAAATTCTAGATAAATATTAGCCGAAAACTTACCGTCGACTTTAGCTTCAGTTTGAGAAAGTGGGCGCCAAAAATCCATAACATCTTTAGCATAATACGCACTTTCCGCCTCCAAAGTAACAAGTTTAGGATCTTTAGAAACTAACATTGCCACTGCACCACCACCTTGTGTCGGTTCACCTGGTGTCTTCAAGCCATAGCGAGCAATATCACTACCAATAACTAGCGCTTTTTTATCTGGAGCTAAAGCAATATGCCCCTTAGCTAACTGTAAGCCAGCTGTTGCCGCATAACAAGCTTGTTTCAATTCGATCGTTCTGATCTCATGAGATAGGCCCAACAATTCACTAACGTAAGCTGCAGTTGATTTAGAGTTGTCTACCCCTGATTCCGTGGCAACTATCACTAGATCGATCGCTTCTTTGTCTTCTACTGTCAAAATCTTAGCTGCGGCATTAGCTGCCAAGGTCACTGCATCTTGTGTCGGTGGGATGACCGCCATTTTATTTTGGCCGATCCCGATCAAATATTTATTTGGATCCTCATTTCGTGCTTGAGCTAGTTTAGCCATGTCTACGTACATATGTGGCGTAAAAAAGCCGATCTTATCGATCCCAATTTTCATTTTCATCGCACCTTTCACTGCTGATTGTTCACTCTACAAGTTTAGCGAAGTTATTATTTTTTAGCAAATTTCTTTCCTGTAGTATAATATAACTAGAAATATCTTATGAAGGGAATGGGATAAGTGGCAGCAATCAGTTTAGAAGTACATGGTATCGTTCAAGGAGTTGGCTTTCGTTATATGACTAAGATCTTGGCCGATCAGATCGGAGTCACTGGTAAAGTTTTAAATAAAAATGATGGCTCTGTTTATATTGAAGCACAAGGCGATCCCGAAAAGCTTTCTGCCTTTATCGAAGGGATCAAAGCTTCACCTACCCCAGCAGGGCGCGTCGACCGTGTCATCCTCAAGTCGATCCCTGAAAATAGCTATACGCGTTTTAGCGTGGTATATATGTAACTGCACGGTTCTTACGGATTATACATTGAAATATCGCTTTTTTTCCAGTATAGTTAATAACGATACCTTTATTCATAAGTGAAAGGAATTGACCTATGAAAAACAAAAAATTATTAACTATTGCTGCGATCATGGCTTCAGCAATGTTATTCCTGAGTGGCTGTGTTCAACACACTGCCTCAGGTAAGCCTTATGGTTTTGTCTATGATAACTTGGCAGTTCCGACCCAACATGTTTTAGTTTGGCTGTCACAGATCTTAGGCAATAGTTTAGGCTGGGCGATCATCGTGATCACTTTCATCGTCCGCTTAGTCTTGATGCCGATCATGATCAAGCAGTCTAAAAATGCTACGGTCCAACAAGAAAAGATCGCTCACATCAAACCGTTGATGGAAGACATCACCAAGCGTCAAAAAGAAGCCACTAGCGATGCGGAAAGAATGGCGATCAACCAAGAAATGATGCAGCTTTACCGCGATAATAATATTTCAATGACTGGCGGGATCGGTTGCTTACCACTTTTGATCCAAATGCCGATCTTTGCTGCACTTTATGCTGCGATCCAGTACTCACCTGAGCTGTCACGATCTTATTTCTATGGGATCAACCTTGGACAGCGAAGTTTCACTCTAGTTGCTCTCTCCTTTGTCGTTTACGCACTTCAAGGATGGTTATCAACTCTAGGTGTACCAGAAGCCCAACGAGCTCAAATGCGTCAAATGATGATCATTAGCCCACTGATGATCACATTCATGACCTACATCTCCCCTGCTGGTTTGGGACTTTACTTCTTTGTTGGGGGGATCTTTGCATGTATCCAAACTTTGATCATCAACTATATGCGTCCACGCATTAGAAAAGAAGTCTTGGCAGAGCTAAAGAAAAATCCAGTTAAGCAACCTAAGAAAGTAGTTACTGAAGCTAAGGAAACCACAATTGAGTCATCACCTACTTCAGCTACCTCTAAAAAGAAGCGCAACGCTGGTAAACAAAATCGTCATAAATAAAAAATAGGTTTTTCCAAAGCAGGAAAAACCTATTTTTTATTATCTTTATTTTTAACTAAGGGGAGGGAAACACGAAAGACTGATCCCTGTCCCACGGCACTTTCAACGACTAGTTTACCGTGATATCCCTCGATCAAACGCCGAGCGATCGAAAGCCCTAGTCCATTACCGCCTTTATCTCGACTTCGTGCTTTATCAACACGATAGAAACGATCAAAGATCCGATCGATATTTTCTTGCGAGATCCCCTCGCCAAAATCTTGGATCACGATATCAATATCATTGATGTTTTTGGATAATGTCATATGGACCTCTTTGCGTTCACGTGAATACTTGACCGCATTATCCATTAAAATGATCAAAACTTGTTCTAAGTGATTACGATAGATCTGAACATTAGTGATATCTTTAAGATCATCATCTAATACAAAGGTAAAGTCTGGATGGATCATCTGGAAGTTATTGAATACCTGTAGCCCGACTTCCTTGGCATCAGTGATCTCTTTACCAAACTGGATCTCAACTTGTTCAGCCCGAGAAAGATCTAACATTTCTTGAACTAAACTCTTCATTCGAGCGATCTCTTGCAAGGAAGCCTCGATCGATTCATCTAAGACTGCTGGGTCATCTTTACCCCAACGTTTCAAAAGAGATAGATGTCCTTGAATGATCGCAACTGGTGTCCGAAGTTCATGCGAAACATCTTCTACGAATTGCTGTTGCTGTTCGATATACCGTTGCATCCGATCAAGCATCTTATTAAATAAGCGCCCTAGTTCGGCCAATTCATCTTCATGTTTAAGTTCGGGCACACGCAAATTGGCTAAAGCATCACTTTCATCATCACCATTTATCTTACCGATCGTATCATTTATCAGATCGATCGGCTCTAATAGCCAAGATGATAAGCCGTAACTGAGTAAAGCGATCCCGATCGCTGCGATCAAAGAGAACACTAAAAAGATCAAGATCAATTTGCGCCTAGTCTGATCGTAATTGACCAGATCATTAGTAACTTGAACATATCCGAGCAAATGCTTATCTTTCTCAGAAAAAACTTTTTTTCCTAAAACTAAAACATTATATGCAGACGTATGTTTGATCTTGCTTTCCTCAGTTAATTCAGCTTGATCAAATTTTACAGGCACATCTCGTGAAGCAAAAACCATTTCATTTGAAAGATTGTAGACACTGATACTGATATTTTCGCGTGTCAGTGAGGTATAAAATGAACTTGAATAAAGTGTCTGTAATTCCTTTATGTTCCGTTCATTATGTACCCGCAAACTCAACGAATGCTCAGCCCGATCTTGCGTCAATTCTTTAGTATTGGTCGCTAAACTTTCAACCGCTGTATCCAACGCTTCTTGTGCATATTGTTTTTCTTGATTTAGCAATAGGCTCGAAAAACTTTGAAAAAGTAGGACTGAAAAAACAGCAAAAATCAGCAAAACTCCGATCCCAGTGCCAACCGACCATTTTAGCTTAAGTGAGAAGAATGGTTTTGCATGACTATCTTTTAGCTGCTTTTTATGCAAAATAGCCTTTCGAATACACATTAGGAACGCATTACATAGCCGGTTCCACGTACAGTTTGGATATAGCTATCTTCACCTGGACGATCGATCTTATTACGTAAGTAGCGAATATATACATCCACAACATTGGTTTCGATCTGTGATTCATAACCCCAAACTTCTTTTAATAACACATCACGAGCTAAAACTACATTGACATTTTCCATCAATGTCAATAACAATTCATATTCACGCTTTGTCAATTCAATGATCTCATCACCACGACGTACAACACGATTTTCTTTTTCGATCACAAGGTCACGATAACTTACGGTTGTTTGCTTAGATGAATTATATTCACTTTCAAGATCAACTCGACGTAACACTGCACGTAAGCGAGCTAATAATTCTTCGATCGCAAATGGTTTGATCACATAATCATCTGCCCCATGATCTAAACCAGATACACGGTCGATCACAGAATCACGCGCAGTCATCATGATAATTGGGGTGTTTTTAACTTGACGTACACGCCGACATACTTCAAGACCATTCAAATCAGGAAGCATCAAGTCAAGTAAGATGGCATCCCATTCTTCGCTCAAAGCTACTTCTAAACCAGTCCGACCACTCTCACAAGCGTAAGTTTCATATCCTTCATGCTTTAATTCAAGTTCAACGAAATGAGCCAAATTTTCTTCATCTTCGATGATAAGTATCTTACTCATTATTCCACACTCCTATATTTTGTTGTTAAATTTTTTATTATTTATTTAATGATAACATACTTAATTCTAACATTGATGTCATCAATAAGTATATCTTAATTTTACCTTAAGAAAGATTAATTATAGCATACTTCTTATTATCTTGCCACCCAACGTTAAATTTGGATGTTTAATTATAATTTTTTAGGTAATAATTATAATTGATTTTTGCCTAAAAAAAGGGATACGATCAATTCGTACCCCCTTTTTGCTAACTAGTTTATTCTTCGTGATACCATTCGTAGTGATAGTTACCTTCTTTGTCGACACGTTCATAAGTATGTGCCCCAAAGTAATCACGTTGTGCTTGGATCAAGTTTGCTGGTAAAACAGCTGACCGATATTGATCGTAGTAAGTAATTGCACTAGTAAAGCCTGGGCAAGGTACCCCTGCTTGAATAGCTAAGGCAGCTACTTCTCTGACTGCTACTTGATACTTAGCTGTGATCTCAGTAAAGTACGGATCAAGCATCAAGTTCTTCAATTCTGGTTGCTTATCAAATGCATCTGTGATCTTTTGCAAGAATTGTGCCCGAATAATGCAACCTTCACGCCAGATCTTAGCTAAAGAACCATAATCCAAATTCCAGTCATATTTTTCAGAGGCAAAGCGCATTTGTTCAAAACCTTGAGCATAGCTGACGATCTTGCTAAAGTAAAGCGCTTGGCGGATCTTTTCAACAATTTCTTTTTTATCAAGCTTTTTAGCATCAAATGCTTTGGGTTTAGCTAAAACCTCACTCGCTTCTACACGTTCATCTTTAAGAGCAGAGATATAACGTGCGTAAACAGATTCAGTGATCAATGATTGTGGGACTCCTAATTCAAGGGCGCTTTGTGAACTCCACTTACCAGTTCCCTTATTGCCCGCACGATCTAAGATCACATCAACGATAGGTCTATCAGTTCCTTCATCATCTTTACGGGTCAAAATATCAGCCGTAATATCGATCAAGTAGCTATCAAGCTCACCATCTTTCCATTCATGGAAGATATCAGCGATCTCATCAACTGAAAGGCCTAGCAAGTTACGCAATAAGTTATAACTTTCAGCGATAAGTTCCATATCACCGTATTCGATCCCATTGTGGACCATCTTAACGTAGTGTCCAGCTCCATTAGGGCCAATATAGGTCACACAAGCTTGACCATCATCTGCTTTAGCAGCGATCTGATCTAAAATAGGTGCTACAAGATCATATGCTTCTTTTTGTCCGCCTGGCATCAATGACGGACCTTCCAAGGCACCCTTTTCACCACCGGAAACACCCATACCGATAAAGTTGATCCCTGAATTATCTAATTCAGCATTACGACGCATAGTATCTTCAAAGAAAGTATTTCCACCATCGATCAAAACATCGCCTTTATCAAGATAAGGTAAGA
The DNA here is from genome assembly GCF_001591685.1 of Ligilactobacillus murinus DSM 20452 = NBRC 14221. Classification (GTDB taxonomy): domain Bacteria; phylum Bacillota; class Bacilli; order Lactobacillales; family Lactobacillaceae; genus Ligilactobacillus; species Ligilactobacillus murinus. Next base: position 92,712 of record NZ_BCVJ01000001.1, read on the forward strand.
GACTCTTGATCGTTGCATCTGTTGGAGCACCCGCTTTGACCATCAAAATGATCCGACGTGGTTTTTCCAATGAATTAACGAAGTCCTCGATCGTATAACTTGGAACCAAATTTTTATCTGAATGATCAGCAACAACTTGCTCAGTCTTTGAACCTGTACGATTAAAGATCGCAACTTTATAGCCACGACTTTCGATATTCAAAGCCAAGTTCTTACCCATAACAGCCATACCGACAACACCGATTTGTGCTTTACTCATATCCAACTTAACCTCCTAAAATTCCTACTGCACTTAATTTTATCAAAATTACCTAAGATTTTAAAGATGCTTACTAAAGATTAGGCTTTCATCACTAAAGTAGGTTCTGCCTCACCTAAAACTGTATCTTTTGAAATGATAACTTTTTCGATCTCTTTATTACTTGGGACCTCGAACATGATATCACGCATCGTAGCTTCAATGATCGAGCGCAAACCACGTGCCCCTGTATTGCGTTCGATCGCTAAATGAGCAACTTCACGTAAAGCTTCTTCTTCAAATTCGAGTTTTACCCCATCAAATTCAAGTAACTTGCTGTATTGCTTGACTAAAGCATTCTTAGGTTCAGTCAAGATCCGGACTAGATCATCTTCAGAAAGCTTTTCAAGTGCTGTCAAGATCGGCAAACGTCCGATAAATTCTGGGATCAACCCAAACTTCAACAGATCTTCAGGAATGATCTGTTGCATAATGCTCTTAGATTCATCATAGTTTTGCTTACTATCAGCGCCAAACCCGATCGTCTTATCGCCTAAACGATTTTTAACGATCGTTTCGATACCGTCAAAAGCCCCACCGACGATAAACAAGATATTTGTTGTATCGATCTGGATAAATTCTTGTTGTGGATGCTTTCTGCCCCCTTGTGGTGGAACATTAGCAACTGTTCCTTCCAAGATCTTCAAGAGTGATTGTTGAACGCCCTCACCCGAAACATCACGAGTGATCGAGACATTTTCACTCTTCTTAGCTATCTTATCGATCTCATCAATGTAAACGATCCCTCTTTGGGCCCGTTCAACATCATAATCTGCATTCTGCAAGAGCTTCAATAAGATATTTTCAACGTCTTCACCAACATAGCCCGCTTCTGTCAATGTTGTAGCATCAGCGATCGTAAATGGGACATTTAAGATCTTAGCTAAGCTTTGGGCTAAAAATGTCTTACCTGAACCAGTAGGCCCGACAAGACAGATATTGCTCTTTTGTAGTTCCGTATCATCGTCAGCAGTATCAAATAAAGCATTGATCCGCTTATAGTGGTTATACACAGCTACTGCCAAAGTTTTTTTAGCCTGTTCTTGTCCGATAACATATTGATTTAAAATATCAACGATCTCTTTTGGTGTCGGCACATCAGTAAATTCCTCTTTAACATTAGCTTTATTTTCTTCGCTGATGATCGTTTGAGCTAATTCGACGCATTCATTACATATATACACGCCAGGGCCCGAGATCATACTTTTAACTTGCCGTTCAGATTTGCCACAAAAAGAGCAAACTGCGGGTTCGTTTGGATCTGTATTTTCGTACATCTAAATCACCTTTATCTAATAATTACTTATATTTTATCAGACATTGCTACTAAAAACTAATACTTACTTTTTATTTATCAGGTGAATGGATAAATTTAGGGATCGCAACAGATAAATTCCGCTGCGATCCCTAAAATCACAAGATTAAATTGATATTGTCACTCAAGTATTAAACTTGTTTTGCAGAATCTGTCATTTCTTTAACGACTTTTCTGATAGCAATGTCATGATTCAACATGTCATCTGAAAGAGCTGAGCGAACTGCAGCTTCTTCCATGCCGTATTGTGCAGCTAATTCTTTGATCTCTGCATTGATCTCTTCTTCAGAAGCTTTGATATCTTCAGCAGCTACGATAGCTTCTAAGACAAGGTTTGTCTTAACACGCTTTTGTGCACCACTTTCAAATTGCTTGTGCAAGTCTTCTTCAGAAGAACCTGTAAGTTTGTAGTACATGTCAGCACTGATACCTTGTTGTTGCAAACCAGCTAAGTATTGATCCATTTGACGGTGTACATCTTCTTCGATCATTGCACCTGGGATCTCGCCGATCTCTGCATTTTCAACTGCTTTATCGATAACTTCTTCTTGGATAGCTTCTTTTGCAGCATTTTGTTTTTGTGCTTCAAGACGTTCACGTGTCTTAGCTTTCAATTCAACTAAAGTATCAACTTCTTCGTCAACGTCTTTAGCAAATTCGTCGTCAAGTTCAGGTAATTCCTTAGTCTTAACTTCGTGGATCGTTGTTTCAAAGACTGCATCTTTACCCTTAAGATCTTCAGCATGGTATTCTTCAGGGAACGTTACGTTAACTTCTACTGTTTCACCAGCTTTATGTCCAATTAATTGATCTTCAAAACCTGGAATAAATGTGTTTGAGCCAAGTTCAAGAGAGTAGTTTTCACCCTTGCCACCGTCAAAAGCAACACCATCAACTTTACCTTCAAAGTCGATAACAACTGTGTCGCCTTCAGCAGCTGGTTGATCTTCTTTCAACACTAATTCAGCTTGTTGTTCTTGTAATTTCTTGATTTCAGCATCAACTTCTTCGTCAGTAACTTCTGTTGATTGTGCTTTAACTTCAAGATCTTTGTATTGACCCAATTTAACTTCTGGTTCAACCGTAACTTTAGCAGTCAAGACCCATGTAGAATCTTTTTCCATTGATTCAACGTCGATCTCTGGTTGTGCTACTGGCTTGATGTTTGATTCTGCAACAGCATTAGCATAAGCTTCAGGTAATACAGCGTTCAAAGCATCTTGGTAAAGTGATTCTTCGCCAAACATTTTGTTAAAGATCTGACGAGGAACCTTACCTTTACGGAAGCCAGGTACGTTTAAAGTTTTCTTGACACGGTTAAATGCTGTGTCTAAACCTTCCTTGATTTTTGCAGGTTCGATTTCAAAGGTCAACTTACCGTTGTTTGTACCTTCTTCTTTTTCCCATTTTACAGACATTATTTTCCCTCCGAGTAAAATAGTTTGTACAATTTACTGAGTAATTGCATACTAACTAAGTTTAACTTAGAAAGCTTTAAATGTAAATGTTTATAGTACAAAAAGTCGATTTTTTAGACAAAAAAGACTTGGGATAGACCCAAGCCTTCTTCAATATTCAAAAGAATATTAGTCGTCGATTTCAGAAACGACACCAGCACCAACTGTACGGCCACCTTCACGAACTGTGAATTTAAGACCTTTTTCGATAGCAACTGGAGCGATCAATTCAACGGAGAATGTTACGTTATCGCCAGGCATAACCATTTCTACACCTTCAGGCAATTCGATAACACCTGTAACGTCTGTTGTGTGGAAATAGAATTGTGGACGGTAGTTTGAGAAGAATGGTGTATGACGGCCACCTTCTTCTTTTGTCAAGACGTAAACTTCACCCTTGAACTTCTTGTGTGTTTGGATTGAACCTGGTTTTGCAAGAACTTGACCACGTTCGATTTGTGTACGGTCAACACCACGAAGCAATGCACCGATGTTGTCACCAGCTTCACCTTCGTCAAGTGTCTTACGGAACATTTCAACACCTGTAACAGTTGTCTTAAGAACATCGTCTTTCAAACCAACGATTTCAACTTCGTCGCCGACTTTAACGATACCACGATCGATACGACCAGAAGCAACAGTACCACGACCTGTGATCGTAAATACGTCTTCAACTGGCATCAAGAATGGCTTGTCTGTTGGACGTTCTGGTGTTGGGATGTATTCGTCAACTGTATCCATTAATTCAAGGATCTTCTTCTTAGCATCTTCATCATCTTCCAATGCTTTAAGAGCAGAACCACGGATAACAGGAATATCATCACCAGGGAAGTCGTATTCGCTCAATAAGTCACGAACTTCCATTTCAACTAAGTCTAACAATTCTTCATCGTCAACTAAGTCGCACTTGTTCAAGAATACAACGATGTATTCAACACCAACTTGGCGAGCAAGCAAGATGTGTTCACGAGTTTGTGGCATAGGACCATCTGTTGCAGCAACAACTAAGATAGCACCGTCCATTTGAGCAGCACCAGTGATCATGTTCTTAACGTAGTCGGCGTGTCCTGGAGCATCGATATGTGCGTAGTGACGGCCTTCTGTTTCGTATTCAACGTGTGCTGTGTTGATTGTGATACCACGTTCACGTTCTTCTGGAGCAGCATCGATAGAAGCGTAATCTTCAGCTTGAGCTAAACCTTTTTCAGATAAAACCTTTGTGATAGCTGCTGTTAAAGTTGTTTTCCCATGGTCAACGTGTCCAATTGTACCGATGTTTACATGGGGTTTTGTTCTTTCGTAATGTTCTTTTGCCATTAATAGAACCTCCTGTAATTTTGCAAAGAAAATCTGCAATCCTGCCGATAATCCTTTAAATTTTATTATACTACTTTCAGCCAAGAATGCCAAGTAATTTATTCCTTGGGTTCCTTCTAAACTGAAAACCTTGAATTATTATATAGTCACTATTGATTTTTGTAAATACTAAAATTCAATTTTTTAAAAAAATATTTGAAATTAGTTAAACCATCCATTGGGCTAAACTGTTTTCCAAGGCCTGTGCAAATTCACGCTCTTGTGCTTCTAAGTCGGATTTCCCTAGTAATACCGCATAAAGTTTTTCCGGATCAGCAAATGGTGCTGTCAATTTTGGATAAAGCAGTTGCAATTTTAATTTTAATTCCGCTAAGATCTGTGTTTTTTGGTCTGCAGCATATTCAAGATCAGCTTCGAGTAAAGCTACCAAGCGCTGATACATCATGTAATCATCTAATTCCTTTAAATCACCTGGAACAAAATCTTGTTTTTCACCTGTAAATAACAGATAGGTGACTGTTTTTTCACTTCCAAGATAACGCAATTCATCTAAGATAGCCGCTCTGACCAACGGATGTACATCTTCATCCACTAGATCAGCACTAACACTTTCCACAAATTCAGCAATGGTCAAACTTCCCGAAGCTTCAAAAACTTGGCGTTGCTCCAAAATATCAAGCGCACCTAAATGTTTCAATTTTTTAGTCAAAGTATTTACATCAGTTTGTGTTCTTACAGTAGCCAAAGTTTGGTCAAACAAACGCATGAAGTTATCTTTTTCTTTAGCCGACATAAACCCACTCATCAAATTTAAGGTCATTTCGATCTTTCTGACCTTACCAGCGTAGATCATCTCCGTTACATATTCTGTCAACTTTTGATCGTCGCGTAAGTAATCCAACAGATAATCTTCAGCCAATAAACTCGCCATTTGGTGATCTCTTAGTCCTTTTAGTGCTGTAAAGAGTAAATAATTTACTTTAAATGTTTTTTTTGCTTGATACGCTTGTAATAGTAATTCCTTAGCTTGTGAGAAATCACTTTTTTCTAAAGCTGCGCAACCGGCCTCATATAATTTTTCTTGTTCCATCGTTCACTTTCCTTATTCAAAAAGGCTGTAACATATCTTTTGTTACAACCTTCATAATTTCAAATCACATTATTTGTGCTGATCATTATTCTTCTTGTTTTTACCATGCCCATGATATTGGTTTATCTCCATGATCACTGGCAAAATAACGGGATGACGCTTTGTTTGCTCATAAAGAAAATGATTGAGCTGTTCACGCACATCTTGTTTCAAGTGGCCCCAGTCAAATTCTTTATTGTCAAGATTTGATTGCACAGTTTTAGTAATGATGTCAGCACTTTCGGCGATCAGATCTCGACTTGTTTTAACGTAAACAAACCCTCTTGATGTGATCTTTGGGCGGTCAACGATCTTTTTCTTCTTGCGATCGATCGTGACTACCGCAATGAAGATCCCATCTTCAGACAAGATCTTACGGTCACGAAGCACGATATTTCCAATGTCACCCACTCCGATCCCATCGATCATCGTATTTCCAACTTCGACCGATGAGGCAACTAACATTTTTCCACGAGTATACTCAGCCACATCCCCTTTTGCTAGCAAGAAGATATTTTCTGCTGGAATACCAACTTCTGTCGCTGCATGTGCATTAGCCGCTAACAAACGATATTCACCTTGGACCGGCAGTACATAACGTGGCTTTAATAAGTTCATCATCAACTGCAAGTCATTTTTGCTAGCATGACCAGAAGAATTCAATTCATCTGAGATCGATTTGACATCAGCCCCAGACCGATAGATCATATCACGTGTTTTAGCCACGTTCGTTTCCATTGCATGCGATGGCGTTGTCGTGATAAAGACAAGATCACCTTCATGCAACGAAACAGAACGATGCCGTTTTAAAGCCATTTTTTGTAAAGACTTCAGTGGTTCGCCTGAACGCCCCGCCTCTAAGATAACGATCTGATCATCATCATAGCGTTTGATATCTTTGAGCGGGATCAAAATATCATCGCTTGGTAAGTGGAGTTTATTTAATTTCAAAGCCGTCCGAACGATCTTTTCAACATCATGTCCAGTCAAAGCGACTTTACGATCGTTAGCTTGGGCAGCATCCAAAACTTGTTGAACACGTGAGATATTGGAAGCAACACAGGCAACGATGATCCGCCCTTTGCGATACTCAAAGGTCTCACTGATAAAATCATAGATCTCACGTTCATTGACCGTTTCACTTGGATTTTCTGCATTTGCAGAGTCGCTTAGTAACGCTAAAACACCCTCGTTTCCGATCTCAGCCAAACGAGCTAGATCAGTTTGATACTGCGCTGAAGCTGTTTGATCAAACTTGAAATCACCAGTATATACGATCGTTCCTTCATCTGTCTTCAATGCGACCCCTAAGCTCTCTGGGATCGAATGAGTTGTCTTGAAAAACGAAACAGTTGCACTCGGAAAATCGATCTCTGTTTTTTCATTGATAACATGAAAATCATTAAATTTCTTTGCTATCTCTTCATTTTCACAAGCAATTTTAGCCAAGGCGATCGTCAATTCTGAACCAAAGACAGGTACATCAAACTCACTTACAAAATATGGTAAAGCTCCGATCGCATCGGCATGTCCATGTGTCAAAAACACCCCGACGATCCGACGCGCATTTTGACGTAAATATTCAAAATCAGGGATCACGATATCGATCCCTAATAATTCATTTTCAGGATATTTCAATCCACAATCTAGGATGTAAATATCATCATTCACTTCAATAGCATACATATTCTTAGCATTTTCACGTACACCACCAAGTGAAATGATCTTTATATCACTCATATTCTCACCTCTATTTTAGATTTTTGTATAAAATATTTTAATTATCATATTTAACACGGGTCGAAAAATCGACCTATCAATATATGATTATACCATAATTACGATACCAGTTAACAATTATATCCAGGTAGAAAAAAAGTGTTGCTAGAATCACTTCTAGCAACACTTCGAAATGAGATTAACGACGTAAGCCTAAGCTCTTGATCAATTCACGGTAACGTTGAACGTCTTTGTTACGCAAGTATGCCAACAAGTTACGACGATGACCGATCTTCTTCATCAAACCACGTTGAGAAGCAAAGTCCTTCTTGTGGCTACGTACGTGTTCGTTAAGTTCGTTGATATCTGCAGTCAAAACAGCGATTTGAACTTCTGCTGAACCTGTATCGCCTTCATGACGTGCGTATTTTTTCATGATTTCGTTTTTCTTTTCGTTTGAAATAGCCATTGTATTTCCACCTTTCAAAAATTCTGCCTAAAACCGAGTAAGTCGTCGGTGTCGTCGCCAAACTAAGTTATAGGTCTGGTACATCTGTACTTAATCTAATCTACTAGATTTTGTTTTAAAATGCAAGTCTTAAATTTATAAGTAAGTGTCAAGGAATATTTCTTGACATCAAATTCATTTTTCTGTTGCATTGTTTAAAACGCTCTTGTATAATGAGATATGTTGAAAATTTAGATGATACCGTTACGGATCATACAGGTGGAGGTGACATTCATGCCAATTATCAAATCCGCAATCGAACGTGTAAAAACAAACGAAAAAGCTAACGCTCGCAACTCTGCTGAATTAAGCAAGATGCGTACAGCAATCAAGAAATTTGAAAAAGCTAAGACTGCAGGTGCAGAAGATGTTGAAAAACTCTACCGCGAAGCAGTTTCAGCTGTTGACCGCGCACATTCTAAAGGCTTGATCAAAGCTAACAAGGCTGCGCGTGATAAGTCTCGTATGGCTGCACGTTTAGCTAAATAATAAATGATAACAAAAAGAGCTTGGAATTTAACTTTCCAAGCTCTTTTTGTTAGACCGCGACTGCCTTTTGAGCAAAATTAAGCATAAATAATTGAAAGAGTAATTCTGGCTCTTGCGTCGTAGTTTTTAAGCGTTCCTCGATATGGATCAGACCGAGATAGGCATTTTTTAAATCCTGGCGTTTAAAGACCCGTGTTTTTTGCAAGGCTAATTTGACTCGATACGGATGAACCTTTAACGTACTTGCAATATTACCTTGAGCGTAACCATGCTTTTGTAAGATCTCAACTTGAAGCAATAATCGAAACTGACCTTCTAAGATCGCATTGATCTTTAAAGGTTCTTCTTTTTGTTGCAATAGATCACGATATAACTCCAAAGCTTTAGCCGTATCTTTTTGCAAAACCAGTTCGACTAGATCAAACACATTTTGTTCTAAAGAGCGTGAGACCATCGCAGACACTTCATTGACAGTGATCTGCTTATCTTCAGCTACTAATAATAATTTAGGTAACTCATTAGCGATCGCAGTCAAATTAGCATCTGTTCGCTGCAATAAGATCTCTAAAGCTCTAGGATCGATCGTATAGCCTTTTTGAGCCAACTCTGCTAATAAATGCTTACGTACAGCCATCTCTGTTAGGGGACTATTGTCAACTACAACAGCTTTTTGCTTGATCTGCTTGACCACCTTTTTACGCTCATCTAGCTTAGCATAAGGTGCCATCAAAACTAATACAGTCGTTGGCTCAGGGTCATTTACATACGCGATCAATTCATCTAGGTCGTGTTCGAGTTTTACCTTTTTAGCTTCACCGGTCAAAAAGTACGGTCGATTTATAAACACGAGTCGCTTTTCCCCAAAAAACGGTACTGACATTGCGTCGGCTAGTGCAGTCGATAGCGTTACCTCCTCCATATCATAAATTCCAATATTGAATTCACGTTCTTCTTCTGGGAAATTGGCGATCAGTTTTTGTTTGATCTTTTCAGCATTGACCTGTTCTTCACCTAAGACCAAATAAACTGGTGCCATCTGATTTTTTTCAATGTCATTTAAGACTTTTTCTACTGTCACCATAGTTTTAACTAAAGCTCGCTTCCCTTCTTCTGCTATTATTCCGATTTAACAATCATACCATATTTATCCTATTAGCTCTAATTATCTTTAAGATCCCAAAATGAGAAATGACCTAACATTTCAGTAAGTTTTATCATCCCGACTTTAGCCGTCACATAGTATGAAACTTTTGCATTTTGTAAAGTCACTAAAGTTTCTTTATTGGGATGACCATATCGATTATGCCGTCCAGCAGAAATGATCGCAACTTTAGGGGCTAATTGTCGTACAAATTTTGGATCAGTCGCTGTCTTACTTCCATGATGTCCAGTCTTTAACACAGTTGCTGTCAAATCAGGATATTTCTTGATGATCGCAAGTTCTCCTTTACGATCAAGATCACCTGTAAAAATACATTTTAGGCCATAAAAATCGAGCCACAAAACGAGCGAATCAGCATTTGTTCCTTGACCACGAGTAAAAGGATGCAGTAACTTCAAATGTGGATCAGATAGGCTCACCTTATCAGTTACCCCTTTAACTGCTTTAGGCGCAACCCTTGACTTAGCTAACCGGCGCTTAAAACTAGGGAGGTCTTCCATCCCAGCCGGTACGATCATCTGGTTGATCTTGATCGATCGGCTCAAACTAGGAAAATTTCCAACATGGTCTGCATCTTGATGTGTCAAATATAGTTGGTCGATCTGGGTGATCCCTTTACTTAGCAAATAATTAGCCACGATCGTCTCACCACTTGTCTTAGTAGGACGCTTTTTCCAGTTAGGCATTGCGAAATGGACTTTGCCCCCAGTATCGATCAAGATCACCCGACGTGAAAAACGTTCTCTGATCAAAGTACAGTCACCTTGCCCTATGTCAAAATACACGACCTCACTACTCAAGGGATAGCGTAGCAATAAAAAGGTCAAAAAATAACTTATTCCTAGCAAAGCTGACCAGCGAAGTTTTTTAGAACTACCCTGTAACCACAATAATATGCCCAACCAAAGTAAGACCATTATCAGCGGTGGTCTTCCAAAAACAAAATTACTCGGTGCACGCGCTAATAAAGTTAAACCAGTTGAGATCAGCTGTAAGATCTGAGCTGCTAAATTCTGCAAAAATGGGATCACTGCACCGATAAATGTCACTGGTAAAATAATATACTCAAATATTAGGTTCATCCAACCCGTTATTAAAAAGGTCAAGAAATTCCACTGATACGTATAATACAATACGAGTGGCGCACTAAAAGCATTTAGTTTCAAATTAAACAGCCAATTCGAACTCGTTTTACTTGTAATGATCACCAGGGTCAAAAGATAGCTCAGTTGTGCCCCTAGCTGATAAAATAACGCCGGATAACGCCATAATTCGAGTAATAACACTACTGCCCAAATAGTGGCTGGTTTTAAGTGCACTCCTTTTATGCGGCTAGTTGCCAACTTTATCCAACACATCCAGACTGCACGTACTAAACTCGCAGAGGCTCCACCCAAGATCACATAAACGGGTAAAACTCCCAAAATCACTAAACTCTTTAGCCATCTAGGTAAGCGCAATAACCTTAATAAATGACGTAAAGTTTTAACTACATAGAAAACATGCAGACCAGATAAACTAAACAGATACAACAATCCTAATCGCGTGATATCAGCTAAAGTTTTATCAGCATCAGCCAACTTTATTCCTAATAACAATGTAGCACTATACCAATCTAATGGTCGCGGAAGCTTTTTTAACGTTTCACGCAACGCTTGGCGTAGATCGTGCAACCTCCCGCGCCACGCCATTTGTCCTGGTGGCACCTTTTGTAAAGTATAATGTTTCACAGCAAAAGCTAGAAATATATTTTTCCCTTGATAAAAGCGACGCCAATCAAATTGAGCCTCATTGGTCGGTGCTTGTAACGGTAAAACTTTTCCCGCTACATCCCAGACCTTAGTCTTATCCATTTGCAATAATGTCTTTTTTTCAGCTAAAGTTTTGATCCGATAATATCCATTCACCCACTGGCGTTTTTCCCACCACCAGGCTTTAAACGTTAACAGATCCCCGCTTATCTTAGTTTCATCGCTGTAGATCAGCAAATGTTGTTTCTGGGTCACATATGGTGTAACTTCCATGACCTGGCGTGTATTTTGCTGCCAAGTATAAAATCGGATACTAAAAAACACACAAACCACCAACACACTACTGATCATTTGAATATTTTTAGTAGCCAACAGTCTTAAGAACAAAACTAACACGACCACTCCTGCTATCCAAGTATGGTCAAGTATCCAAAAACTTAAACTGACAGCTATAAAGGCTGTCAATAAAAGTATAACTTGGATTACTTAGGTTCCCCTTTAGCGACCAATTGCTTGAACAAAGCAGTGTCAATATATTCCTTATCGAGTTTAACTTGCTCGAGTGCAACTTCTTTTAACTTCAATAGTTCGAGTGCATAAGGGTCATTGTTGTAATTTCTGAGATAGTGGATCTTTTTGACTCCTGCTTGCAATAACATCTTAGTGCATTGTAGGCATGGAAAATCCGTGACATAAAGTTCTGCCCCATCTGTGGGGATCCCAAACTTAGCACATTGTAAAACGGCATTCATTTCAGCATGGATCGTGCGTAAACAATGCCCATCGACCATGTAGCAACCGTCATCAATACAATGTTTATCACCTGAAACTGAGCCATTATAGCCACCGGCGATCATTCGCTGATCTCTGACCAAGATCGCCCCTACAGATAAACGTGTACAAGTACTCCGTAACGATAGCAAAACTGCTTGTAACATAAAATATTGATCCCAAGGAATTCGTTTTTCCATTTTTCCTACCTCGTCATCTCTAAATTTAGTAATAGTATATCAAAGATAACTATTATTGCCTATATCGTTAAAGACTTACTCAATTTCTGATACGTTTTATCACCAATACCCGAAATATCCTTTAATTCAGATAATTGTTTGAATGAACCATGCTGTTGCCGATATTCGATGATCTTTGTCGCTTTTTTATCACCGATCCCATCGACTTGCATCAGCTGTTCTTTGGTTGCTGTATTTAAATTCACTTTACTACCGTTTGCTCCCGATACATTCGCGCTCAAAGAAGTCTGTGGATCTGCTGGAGCAACCGCCGTCTGAGCATTAGTAGTCGCTCCTTGCTTAGGAACATATATCAATAGTTGGTCGGTCAGTTTTTTGGCGTAGTTTAACTGCGAAACTTCCGCTTGAGCTGTTAGACCACCAGCGCTAGCGATCGCATCGCCTCACATGGCCACTAGCTAAAAGCTTATATAACCCTGGATGGTTGACCTCACCTTTAACATCTACATATACGTAGTCCGTTGTTTTCTTTTGCTTAACTGTTTGGATCACTTGATGACTTGAAGAATTTGAGGTAAAAACTTCAGCTGTATTCGTAGCTGAATGTTCAAACACAAAGGCACCCACAATAGTCAAGATCACTGCTAAAATACCACCTGAAAGAAATCGCCACTTATATTCCATCAAAAAATCATACCAATCATTCATTTTCTCGCCCCCTATTACATAAATACGAAAAAAGAGCAGGAAATATTTCCTACTCTTAAAAATTATTTTTCACTTAATGCTGCTTGAACGATCGGCGGCACTAAATTACCTAGTTCACCCTTAAAGCGTGCAACTTCTTTGACCAAAGTCGATGATAAAAAGGCATACTTAGGATCGGTCAATAAGATCAAAGTCTCGATCTTTGGTGCCAGCTCTTTGTTCATAGCCGCAATATTTTGCTCAAATTCGAGGTCTTGAGTATTTCTGACTGAGCGAATAATGACCTGGGCTTTTAATGTTTGAGCAACATTCACTGTTAGATCAGCTTCCTTAGATAAAACCTTGACATTAGGTATTTTTTCAGTTGCTTTTTGAATAAAGCTTTGACGTTCATTTGCCGAAAACATCGGCTTTTTAGCGGTATTGGTCAAAACCACGACAAACACTTCATCAAATATCGCTGAACTGCGTTTAATGATATCTAAATGTCCATTTGTTACAGGATCAAAACTTCCAGGAAAGATCGCCTTCATTTTAGTTCACTTCCTTATAACGATAAAACGTTAATTCTGTGATCCCGTAATCAGCTTTTTTAATAAGTTCAAAATCAGCCAATTCTTCGGGAAGATCAGCGACTTGATCTGTTTCACAAATGATCAAAGCATCGGTATTTAACAGCCCTAATTTTTTTAATTGCTCCATCAATTCTAAGATCTGTTGTTTTTTATACGGTGGATCAAGGAAAACATAATCGAAGCCTTGCTCTTGTTTAGCCAACTTATTGAGCATTTTATAAGCGTCACCTTTTAGCACTGTGAATTTATCTTCTTCTTTGGTAACACTCAAATTTTCATGGATCGTTTTGATCGCTTGATATTGTCGGTCTACCAAAGTCGCATGGTCAGCGCCACGTGAAACAGCTTCGATACTAAGACCACCTGAACCAGCAAATAGATCTAAAACTTGGCCCCCATCTAAATACGGACCAATGATATTAAACATCGCTTCTTTAACTTTATCCGTCGTAGGACGGGTCTTCATTCCGGGAACTGCCTTTAAACGCCGCCCCCCATATTCTCCTGCTACAACTCTCATATAATTCAGCTCTCTTTTATTGTCAATTGTCACGCTAGCAATAACGCAACTCATGACATCGTTTTTTTACCAAGATCTATATAAATAGATATATCTTTAATTAAACTTTTCTTGATCTTCTTCAGTCAGTTTATATGCTTGATGATCTTGTTTGGAAAATTCTGTCGTGATATCAGGTCGATTTGAGATCTCGACTTCTTTAACAAAGCGTAACTGTTTCAATTTTTCGACCGTTTTTTTTACATCTACCTCATCCATATAGATCAAGGCATACTTCATCTTACGTGAAACATACTGAAGATTACCATAACGTCGTAATTGTTTACTTTGGCGCAAATGATAAAGATATACGATCACGCCACGACGTTTTTTTGCTTCAAAAGCCATCTTTTTATCACCTACATATCTTCTACTATTGTATCATCATTTTTCAAATATTTTATTCATTTTTATCATAAACTACGATCAAGCACGAATTTTCATAATCAAATCCAATTTTTGTATTTTTAGAAAACAAAATCTTATTCCAAAAGCTTTGATTTTTCCCCGTCGTTGCTACTAACTGCGCTGGATTCACAACTGGGCCACTGATATATATTTCAAAGCGAGCTGCCTCAACTTGTGCATCGGCTAATAATTGTGCTGATATATCATTAGGCTTTAATTGTAAAACTTTGACGTCATTTAAACGATCTGCTTTAAGTCGCTGGTACTGTTGTAATTGTTTTTTGGGCAAATATTTTTTAGGATCGTTTTCTAAAGTCTGACTTATTCTTTGGGCTACGGCTGTTGCAACTTCACTTTGGCTCAACTGGGCCACTTTTCTTTGTGCCCGTTCAAAAGTTAAAACTTCCCAGATCCCCTGTATCATCGTATCTTGATCATCAGAGGATAAAACATCCGTACTATAGCGCACTGGTAAAGGCGTCTGCGAGCTTACCTGATATAAGCCACTACGCAGTAATTCTTCTTTATCGAGATATTCCACTGCAACTACTTTTTTAGTCACTCTAGAAAAATAGCTCACTGCATAACTGCCATTTTTAAATGCAATCAAGGGTTTTGTTTCTATATCGGTCTGATTCAACTTTATCTGTGCCGTTTGTTCATTTGATCTAAGCTTAAGATCCATAGCTAGTGGGAATTTTTGTTGTAATTTTCTTTTTTTCAAACCATTTTTTAACTCACTTGCTAGGGGCGATTCTCCTAAAAGATAGATCGCACAGACCTTAGCGCTATATTTATTGATCCCGACCAACATATATGTTTTATCTTCCCAGCGGTACTGCTGCCATTCGATATTTTCTGCACTGGTGATCACTTGTGTTGGTCGACCAAAATCAGCGCTAAAAGCAAGATTTGACACGCCAATATAGCGTGCCAAACCTTGCGTCTTTATTTTAGTTACTTTAGGAACAACTTGTGAGTGTGGTTCATTTGAATGAGACAACTCTTTTTTATCAGTCTTGTCATCATTTGTAAAGAGCGCCAATAAATACAAAACTGGCAAAATGATCACAAAACACACACACGTTTTTTTCCAAAAGTTGCGCTCAAACATTATTTGACCGGCTCTAATTCAAGCAGCAGATCTTGACTTGCCAACACATCGCCATCTTTAACATAAATATGCGTCACTTTACCATCAAATGGCGCTTTGATCGTAGTTTCCATCTTCATCGCTTCAGTAACGACCAAAGGTTCACCCTTCTTAACAACTTGGTCTTTTTTGACTAAAACGTTTAGCACTGAACCACTCAATGTTGCACCAATATGATTTGGGTTAGTTGGCTCGGCTTTAGGAATAGCATTGACCTTAGCTTCTTTACTCTTGTCATGGATCACGATCTGCAAGTTTTGACCGTTAGCTGAGAAGAAGAGACTGCGATTACCATCTTCGTCAGCATCAGAGATCGAATCCAATCTAAAGATCGAAGAACGACCAGGTCTAAATTTGACCCGGATCGTTTCGCCTGGCCGCATCCCTTGATAGAACGTGGTCGTATCCAAGACGCCCATTGAACCAAAGCGTTTGGTATTTTCTTCATAGCCCATGAAGACATCTGGGTAAAGAATATAGCTCAATACTTCTTCAGCCGTCGGTTTACGCTTGATCTTTTCTAGTAATTCTTGTTCCATCTTGGCAAAATCAACTGGTTTTGCTAAACTTCCTGGACGAACAGTGATCGGTTTTTTGCCCTTTAAGACAATTTTTTGCAATTCTTCTGGGAAACCACCATATGGCTGGCCAAGATCCCCATAGAAGAAATCAACTACTGATTCAGGGAAGTCGAGCTGTTGCCCACGAGTCAAGATGTTATCTTTAGTTAAATTATTTTGGATCATAAAGATCGCAAAGTCACCAACAACTTTTGAACTTGGTGTGACCTTGATGATATCACCTAAAAGTTCGTTGACATCGCGATAAGTTTGCTTGACTAATTCAAAGTCATCGATCCCTAATGCCTTAGCTTGTTGTTGTAAGTTAGAATATTGTCCACCTGGCATTCCAGTTTGATAAATATCAGTTTGTGGCGAAGTCATCCCATTCATGAATGCTTGGTAGAACGGTTTTACTCCTTGCCAATATTGATTGATCTTTTCAACATTTTCCATTTCAAGTTTTGGTTGGCGTGCATCTTCTTCCAATGCGTAATAGAAGCTTCCCATACTTGGTTGACTTGTTGTACCAGAAAGTGAGCTCATAGCTGTATCGACAATGTCAACGCCAGCCTTAGTTGCAGCCACATAAGTTGAGACTCCATTTCCGGTTGTATCATGTGTGTGCAAATGGATCGGCACATCAACTTTTTGCTTCAAAGCTCCGACCAACTCAAAGGCCGCTTTTGGCTTGAGCAAGCCGGCCATATCCTTGATCCCGATGATCTGTGAACCTGCATCAACTAATTGTTTAGCTAAGTTTTCATAGTAAGCCAAAGTATATTTAGTTTCATGTTTATCTAAAATATCTCCGGTATAACACATCGTACCTTCAGCGATCTTGCCTGTATCGCGTACATATTGAATGCTCTTTTCCATTTGTTCGATCCAGTTTAGGCTATCAAAGATCCGGAAAACATCGACCCCATTAGCTGCACTTTTATCGATAAATGCTTTTAAAACGTTATCTGGGTAGTTTTGATAACCAACTGCATTAGATCCACGTAAAAGCATTTGTAAGAGTGTATGTGGCATTTTTTCACGCATGAATTTCAAACGTAACCATGGATCTTCATTCAAGAAACGGTAAGCTACATCAAAGGTCGCTCCCCCCCAAACTTCAGCAGAAAAGACGTTTGGCAAAGCTTTATCGTAAACTTCGATCACTGGAGCCATATCTTTAGTCCGCATCCGTGTGGCAAACAAACTTTGGTGCGCATCACGCATTGAAGTATCGGTCAAAAGAACTTCTTTTTGATCTTTGACCCACTTCATCGTTGCCTCAGCCCCTAAGTCATCAAAGACTTTTTTAGCATTGATCGTATCACTTGGTGCAAAAGTATCTTTTAACTTGATATCTGGCACAAAGATCTTCTTTTGTTGCTTAACGCCCGGGAACCCATTGACTGTTACATCTCCGATATATTTGAGCAACTGGTTGACAGTATTAGCTTTACGTTCAAACTCAAATAGGCTAGGTGTTTGATCGATGAAAGTCGTGTTCGCCGCACCTGCTTTAAAGATATCATTATTGATAACTTTACGCATGAAATCGATATTAGTTTTGACTCCCCGGATTTTGAATTCACGTAAGACCCGATCCATTTTAGCTACAGCTTCATTAAAAGTCCGTGCCTGCACACATGTCTTTACCAACAATGAATCGTAAAATGGGGTCACAACGGCACCGGCATAAGCATTCCCACCATCTAACCGCACGCCAAAACCACCTGGTGAACGATACGTTTCGATCTTACCTGTATCTGGCATAAAGTTATTTTCAGGATCTTCGGTCGTGATCCGACATTGAATCGCACAGCCATGATATTTAAGCTCTTTTTGTTGTGGTAGATGCAGATCTTTAAAGAGATCTTTACCTGCAGCGATCAAGATCTGCGATTGGACGATGTCGATCTCGGTGATCATTTCAGTGACCGTGTGCTCTACTTGGACACGAGGATTGACTTCGATGAAATAAAATTTATCATCTGTAACTAAGAATTCAACTGTTCCAGCATTTTGATAGTTGACACTTTTGGCTAAGCGAACAGCTGCCTCACAGATCTCTTGTCGCCGCTTATCATCTAAAGTGATACTTGGCGCAAATTCGATCACCTTTTGATGACGACGTTGCACAGAACAATCACGTTCAAACAAATGCAAAATATTGCCATATTTATCCCCCAAGATCTGGACTTCGATATGCTTAGGATTTTGTAGGTATTTTTCGACATAAAGCTCATCATCGCCAAAAGATTGCATGGCTTCACTACGCGCACGATTATAAGCTTCTTCTAATTCAGCTTCAGAGTAGACGATCCGCATCCCACGGCCCCCGCCACCTAAAGCAGCTTTGACCATGATCGGATAACCATGTTGATCGGCAAATTCACGGACTTGAGTGATCGATCTGACTGGATCTTCAGTCCCTGGGATCGTCTCTAAGCCAGCAGCATGCGCCACTTCTTTAGCTTCGATCTTATCACCAAACATTTGTAATTGCTTAACTGTTGGTCCAATAAATGTGATCCCAGCCTCTTCACATTTTTGGGCAAATTCTTCATTTTCAGAAAGAAAACCATAACCAGGGTGGATCCCATCAGCTCCTGTCATTTTAGCGATCCGGATGATATCATCCATATCTAGATAAGCTTCGATCGGCTTTTTGCCAGCACCAACCAGATAGGATTCATCGGCTCTAAAACGATGGACTCCATACTCATCTTCTTTAGCATAGATCGCAACTGTTTGTAAATTAAGTTCATGACACGCTCGAATGATCCGAATAGCGATCTCGCCACGGTTAGCAACTAAAATCTTTTTCATCAATAAACACCACTTTCCTAAATTCTTCTATTTCCTACAGACCTACTTACCAAAAACTTCTACTTCAAGGCCCCTTTTTTGCGTCGCCGAAATATTCATCACCATCCCCAAAGCGATCGTTAAAACGATCATACTTGAGCCCCCATAGGAGATAAATGGCAATGTAACACCAGTGATCGGTAGCAAGCCGATCGCCCCACCAACATTAAAGAAGGTCTCAACAGCAAAAAAGGTCCCTACGCCATAACAAAAATACATCGCATAGATGCTCTTTGAGCGAATGCCGATCATAAAGATCCTCAAAATGATCCAAGCCAATAAACATAGCACAACGATCACTCCCAACACACCTAATTCTTCAGCGATCACAGAGAGAATAAAATCGGTATACGGTTCGGGAAGGTAACCTCTTTTTTGGATACTTTCACCAAGCCCGCGTCCGAACAATCCACCATTGCTAACAGCATAAAATGAATTTACCAACTGTTTACCACTTGAGTTAGAATATTTAAATGGATCAAATACTGCCAAAAAACGTTGTATGATATAACCAAGTTTTGTGTTACTAAGAATAGTCGTAAACTGCAAAAGATAAGCAAGGAAACCTAAAAGCGCAGTCCCTAAAACAATGATCCACGTGCTTGTTTTGTAGTTTATATCAGCATATGCCAAGTACATCACGATAACGATCGCAAAACTGATCCCAAAGCCACCAAAGTCAGGTGCATATACGATCAGTCCCAACATTGATGCGACCATCAAAAAAAGAAATAGTTCTTTTGTGATAAGCTTTCTTCGTATTCTTTTACAAAAGACATTCTTACCTTTGGCTGTGTAATTAGCAAAAAGATTGGCTAAAAACATCACTAAGTATAGCTTACAAATTTCAGAAGGCTGAATACTGATCACTTTTAAATTGATCCAGCCATTTGCCCCATTGATAGCTGAAGTAAAGAACTTAGCATAAGCCAAGAGGCCCATCAAAAAGACCCAGCCGAAAAATAACATCCGTGGTCGGCGCCACCAACGCGGGTTAGTTTGCGCAAATAATATCGTCAAACTGATCCCCATGATCACATAGATCGATTGCCGGATAAAATACTGCATCGTCTTTCCGGTCAAATATGATAGATTGATCGAACTAGCCGAATAAACCATCACGACCCCGATCAAAGATAAAATGAGAAAAGGTATAAATAAGCCATAATCAAAATATTTTAGTTTATTTAGAAACTTTGTCTTCATTCCCATTCCACTCCAACGTCTGGTGTCACCCTTGCTTGGATATTACCTAGTTTTTCTTCAAGTTCTTTTATCAGCTGATGCCCCTCCGAAGTGGTCAATAGACCACTTCGCATCAAAAACTTGACTTCACAAGAAAAGCCGTAGATCCTTGTGTCTGCAACTTCTTCAAAAGCGGGACAATCCGTCCGACACAAAATATTACTTTGCTTGCCTAATAGGTCACAGATCTCAGCTGCATCTCGTTGCAAAACAGCTAAAGCCTGTTGTTTTGAAATAAAGTTTTCCATCAACTTAAACTCCTCTCATACTTCCGCAATTATATCATAAAACCGCTTGAATATGTCTGTCCAACTGTAACACCTTAAAAATATTTACAAAATCACTAAAAAACCACAAGTGTGATTTAGATCGCACTTGTGGTTTAGTTTAGCTATTATTGTGTTGCTTTAGCTGCCTTTTTAGCTGCTTTTTCACGCGCATTTGTTTCTAAGATCCGTTTGCGTAAACGAATATTTTCTGGCGTGATCTCCAACAATTCATCTTCATTCAAGAATTCAAGCGATTCTTCCAATGTCAAATGCGTTGGTTTCTTGATCGTTGCTGTTTGGTCCTTGTTAGAAGAACGAACGTTAGTCATGTTCTTACCCTTAGTGATATTAACTGAGATATCACGTTCACGTGAAGATTGACCCACGATCATCCCTTCGTAAACTTCTGTACCTGGATCAACGTAGATCGTACCACGACCTTCGACCCCCATGATCGCATAAGTCGTTGCTTTACTTTGGTTGATCGAAACCAAAGCACCGTTACGACGACCAGGTTCCCAGTTGCGGATAACTGGTTTGTATTCAGCAAATGTGTGGTTCAAGATACCATAACCACGTGTCATGGAAAGGAATTGTGAATCATAACCGATCAAACCACGTGTTGGAGTCGAGAATACCAAACGTGTTTGGCCGTTCAAACCAGTTTCCATGTTCAACATTTCACCTTTACGTTGAGCCATTGAGTCGATAACAGAACCAGAGTATTCATCAGGTGTATCGATGATCACACTTTCAAACGGTTCACATAATTGGCCATCGATCTCACGGTAAATAACTTTAGGACGCGATACCGCCAATTCAAAGCCTTCACGACGTAACATTTCGATCAAGATCGATAAGTGTAACTCACCACGACCAGAAACAGTCCAAGCATCTGGTGAATCAGTATCTTCGACCTTCAAAGAAACGTCCGTGTGCAATTGCATCTTCAAACGATCTTCTAATTTACGTGCAGTGACCTTGTCACCGTCACGCCCAACAAATGGAGAATCATTTGTCATAAAGGTCATTTGCAATGTAGGTGGGTCGATCCGCAATAATGGTAATGCTTCAGGATGATCGGCTGGGCAAACTGTTTCCCCAACGAAGATATCATCCATCCCTGAAACAGCGATCAAGTCACCGGCTTTAGCTTCTTGGATCTCAAGTCGCTTCAAGCCAAAGAAACCAAAGAGTTTAGTTACACGGAAGTTCTTTTGTGTACCATCAAGTTTCATAACTGTAACTTGATCACCCACTTTGATCTTGCCACGGAAGACGCGACCGATACCGATACGACCTACGAAGTCATCATAGTCAAGCATTGCAACTTGGAATTGCAATGGTTCCTCAGCATTATCTTTAGGAGCTGGGATAGCATCTAAGATCGTGTTAAAGATCGGATCCATTGTGTGTTCTTGCTTAGCAGGGTCAGAATCAAAAGAAGATGTCCCGTTCATCGCAGATGCGTAGATAACTGGGAATTCAAGCTGTTCTTCATCAGCCCCGAGTTCGATAAAGAGGTCTAATACTTCATCGACAACTTCTTCTGGACGAGCACCTGGGCGGTCGATCTTATTGATCACGACCACTGGTGTCAAGTGTTGTTCTAAAGCTTTTTTCAACACGAAACGTGTTTGTGGCATCGTTCCTTCAAACGCATCCACGATAAGCAAAACACCGTCGACCATCTTCATGATACGTTCCACTTCCCCACCGAAGTCGGCGTGTCCTGGTGTATCTAAGATGTTGATCTGTTTACCGTTATATTTTACCGCTGTGTTCTTAGAAAGGATCGTGATCCCACGTTCCTTTTCAATATCATTTGAGTCCATCGCACGATCGCCGATGTCGGTGTGTTCATCAAGCGTATCTGATTGTTTTAATAATTCGTTAACTAATGTTGTCTTACCATGGTCAACGTGGGCAATGATCGCAACATTACGAATATCATCACGTGTTTTCAAAGTTGTTTCTTCCTTTCAAAATCTACTGCTTGAGAAATGCCCCTTCAATTCAATAACCCTAACGGCCTATCGACTTTGAATGTTATGAAAAAAATTATCTCATTTTCAAGAACCCACATAAAAAAACTGTGACTTAGTGCCACAGTCTCAAACTAACGCTTGCGCATCAGCTTGATAATATCGTTCTTAGCATTTTTCGTCGCTACTAATACATCATTTGATGATAGCACATCTAATTCATTATCGTCAATGCTTTTTACGCTCAAACCATGTGCTTTAGCCAATATCTTTCCAGCCGCATGATCCCAAGGATGAAGATGGGAGCAATAGCCGACCGTTTTACCAGTCAAAACATGGATAAAACCGATCCCCGCACTACCATAAACTCGGACCCCCATACTCTTTTCGGCAACTTGCGCAACATTGCGGTAATTCCGAATCAGCATCCGGCCACTGACATCTAATAATCCTTGGTCAAGAAAAAGATCGGGCACTTTGGGCAACCGAGCAGTATTACAAAAAACGCCACTTTCTGGTCCGCCCCAATAGAGTTTGTCGTTGATCACATCGAGAATGTAGCCCAATTTTTCATGACCATTTTCATAAACAGCTAGCATACTTGCAAAATGGTCTTTTTGTTTCACAAAATTCAAAGTTCCATCCAACGGATCAATGATCCAAACTAACCCCTGATAGGTTGCCAGATCTTGGTCACGATCACCTTCTTCACCTAAAACGCGCGAACCAGGAAAAGTCTGCTTGATCTGCGTGACTAAATATTTTTCAACTTGCTTATCGATATTAGTCACTAGATCGGTGCGTCCACTTTTTTTTGCAACTTGTAGTTTTGTCTCACAACCAGCAAGCAACTGGCACCGGACTTCTTTGAACCAGGTTTGCACACTAGCATTTATCTGTTGCCAATCAGTCACCACCATCAACCCTTTTCATTAAATTTTACCCGTTTTCCAGTCGTTGCCTTAGCTAGTTTAACTGCTTGATAAATACTGAGCCCTGAAGCTTGCTCAAAATCTCGATCAAGTTGTTTTTGAGTCATGATCGCTGGCTCCATTTGCAAAAATTTTTTATGCTTAGCTAAAAACTCTTCGCGTTCGATCCCAGTAGTATAAACTTTCTCAACTGCTTCGTAAAATTCACTTGCAGTAATGATCTCTGCGGTCGTCCACTCAGGTAATAGTGGGTATTCAAAATTTTCACTGATCTTCATCTTAAACCTCACCTTTATCTATTGTTTACGTAAATTTTCTAATTCAGCTAAAACGTTTTGCTTTACTTCCATATATTGTGTCGTTTCCTCTTCTGAGAGCGTCAATTTTGTTAAAACAGCTACTCCTTGCTTTGATAAAACAACTGGCTCACTGATCGCGATCTTTTGCTTAGCAAATTCGATCTCATGGGTCAAGGGGACTAAGATCGGATGATTGAAAAACAATGCACGACAGATCCGCTGTAAGCACAAAACTGTCACGACTTTATTTGCTTGTAGCGCTTTAGCTTGATAGTCTTTAGTGATCTCATCTAAATTTGCTTGTCCAAATAAACTATTATCTTGCGCAACGATCCCTAACACCGAATTTCCTGCGATCTGTGCGCGACTCCAAGCGATAAAGGCTTCATCTTGCGTTCCGATAACATTAGCGTAGATCGGATCGCTCCCAATATCCAAACGCTCCCCTAATAAGCGGGCAACTGTTTCAGAAAACCCCATCGTGCCTAAACCAAAAACATTATTAGCGGGCAAACCGGAAAAACGCAAGGCCGAATAGACCCACAGATGATCATGGGGCAAGACCACACAGATCTTACCCCTAAAACCATTAGCCATTGCTTGATTGATCACCAGTTGGATCCAGCGACGTTGTGCATTTTCCCCCTCAGCTTCAACATAATCTTTGGGTGGGGTCCCCAGCAAGAGTAGCTGTAGTTCAGCCCAGTTTGGGTGTGCAGTTGCTTCCAAGACAAAATTATCAGCAAAAGCTGAACTTTCGACTAATGAAACAACTTGTGCAGTCGGTGTTTCATTGATCTGGAACCAAAAACATTTTAAATGTTCATCGTGTAAGATACATGTCTGTAAAAATAACTGCAGTTCAGGGTTTTCCCCACAAATCATTATATTATTATCCATTTGAATCCCCCACTTTTCATCTTACCGAAATGCGATCTCTTTTGGACCGCCACGATACAAAAGTAAAAGTATATCTCTTTTAACGTCAAAACGCAAACGTACTTTCGTAAACATTTAAAATTCTCTTTAATTATAGCACAATAATTTCTGGCCTTATTTAACAATAATGTAACAGCTACCATGGCTTTGTCATAAAAACGTTACGCTAAAAAGCTGAAAACTTTTTTCTAAGATGTGCTAAAATCAAGGTAGACAATAAATGAAGGGATGATTATTTTTGATCACTATGCATGATATTATCCGCGAAGGGCATCCAACTTTGCGGGCACGAGCAGAGAAATTTACATTTCCATTGACCGCTGAAGAAAAGCAAACTGCTCAAAAAATGATGGAATTTTTAGAAAACAGCCAAGACCCTGAGATCGCAGAAAAGTACGGTCTCCGCGCTGGTGTTGGATTAGCAGCACCTCAGATCGATATCTCTAAACGGATGACCGCAGTCCTAGTTCCTGGCGAAGAAGGGCAAGAACCACTTTTTAAGCACATCTTGATCAACCCAACGATCTTGAGCGAATCAGTTCAAATGGCTGCTCTAGCAGAAGGTGAAGGTTGCCTTTCTGTTGACCGTGAGATCCCCGGCTATGTTCCCCGCCATGCTCGGCTCAAATTACGCTGGTATGATCTAGATGGCAACGAGCACGTTGAACGCTTACGAGACTATGTTGCGATCGTAGTTCAACACGAGATCGACCACTTGAATGGTGTCTTGTTCTTTGATCATATCAATAAAGAAAATCCATTTGCTGCCTCTGAAGACTTGATCTTACTTTAAAAAGACTGCAAATGACAAGGAACCTCAACATGTTTTTACCTCATGTTGGGGTTCCTTGTCATTTATAGTCTTTTTAGTTATTTTGTTCTAACGTATTCATATCATTGACATATTCTACGGTCGCCTTATTGACTAGATAGGAAACGTCGATGTGCAAGATATCATCTTTTACCCAAATATCGGAGACCACAAAAGCCCTATTTTGTTGGTAACCTTTGATCCCTTGGGCTTTGGCTTGCACTGCCAGCTGCTGTTCAAGCCGGTTTTTTAGACCATTTAGATCAGCCTTAGTTAAATTTTTAACTTCAAGCTGATACTCAAAGGCCATGACCCCCTTGCCCCAAACATCTGAGATCAAGACTGAATCCGCTAAACTTTCATTTAACAGCTTTAAATTTATTAAACTTTCCTCCATTGCCGCATCCGTCAATTTTTGACTGTCGAGCTGGATCAATTTTAAAGCTTTCTTTCGGCGATATCGCTGAAAAATAAGGGCTAAGGTTCCGATAATGACCACTCCAATGATCAGATATAAAAATTCCATAACTTCACCTACTTGTTTACTCTTTGATTATATACTAAATTTAACCAAGCTAGCATCATTTGGGGCCTAAACTTAAAAGTATCTTAGCCTTTATCTTGACCGTAACTTTGTCTAGTCTTTTATCTGACACGTTTGATCAACTTTATATACTTAGTTTGTAAACTATGGTAAAATAGGTTTAATTATTGTGTAAACAATCCCTGTTCGGAAGTTTATTTTTGCTGATTTGAACTTTTATCTAAGTGCAAATAACTATAATTAATTTCATAAAAGGAGAATCATTAATGATCTTTAAAGTATATTATCAACCAACGAAAAAAATCAATCCTCGCCGTGAAAACACGGAATCTTTATATTTAGAAGCTGACTCAGAACCAGAAGCACGCGTTTTAGTAGAATCAAATACCGAATACAATGTTGAATTTATCGAAGAATTGAGCGACGCAGCTTTAGAATACGAAAAGGAAAGTCCAGCTTTTAAACTTACGGAGTTTTAAAAGATGAAAAAACTAAATGTTAAAAATAACGAGACTGCCGTTTTTGCACTCGGTGGTCTGGGAGAAATTGGAAAAAATACTTATGGTATCCAATTTCAAGACGAGATCATCGTCGTCGATGCCGGCATCAAATTCCCTGAAGATGACCTTTTAGGGATCGATTACGTCATCCCTGACTATCAATATCTCGTCGCAAATCAGCAAAAAATCAAAGCTTTAGTCATTACACACGGTCACGAGGACCATATCGGTGGCATCCCTTATCTTTTGAAACAGGTAAATGTTCCGATCTATGCTGGTCCATTAGCCCTTGCCTTGATCAAGAGCAAACTAGAAGAGCATGGCCTATTGAACTCAACTGAATTGCATGAGATCAATGAAGATACGGTCCTACGTTTCAGAAAGACGAGCGTGTCCTTCTTTAGAACTACACACTCGATCCCTGATACCCTAGGTGTTGCGATCAAGACCCCTTCTGGTACCATTGTCTGCACCGGTGACTATAAATTTGATCTAACTCCGATCACAAACCAAGCGCCTAATCTTCAAAAGATGGCGCGCTTGGGTGAAGAAGGGGTTTTGTGCTTACTATCCGATAGTACTAATGCAGAAGTCCCTAACTTCACTAAATCTGAACGTTGGGTCGGCAAATCGATCAAACGTATCTTCGAACAAGTCGAAGGTCGGATCATCTTTGCGACCTTTGCTTCAAACATCTCACGTATCCAACAAGCTGCTGCTGCTGCGATCGCTAAAGGACGTAAGATCGCGGTCTTTGGTCGTAGTATGGAAGCAGCTATCGTAAACGGACGGAAATTAGGTTATCTTGATATCCCTGATGATGCGATCGTTGATGCACGCGAGATCAATAGTTTACCTGCTAATAAAGTTATGATCTTATGTACCGGTTCGCAAGGTGAACCTATGGCTGCTTTAAGTCGGATCGCTAATGGGACTCACCGTCAAGTAGCGATCCAACCAGGCGATACAGTCGTCTTTTCAAGTTCGCCGATCCCAGGTAACACTTTGAGTGTCAACAAAGTCATCAACGAACTTGAAGAAGCTGGTGCAACGGTCATCCATGGTAAGGTCAATAATATCCATGCTTCTGGACACGGTGGTCAAGAAGAGCAAAAATTGATGCTTCGTTTGATGAAGCCTAAATTCTTCATGCCTGTCCACGGTGAGTATCGGATGTTGAAGATCCATACTGAATTGGCCGAAAAATGTGATGTCCCTACCGAAAACTCCTTTATCTTGGAAAACGGTGATGTCTTGGCCTTGACTAAAGATTCCGCCCGTTATGCTGGGCATTTCAACGCTGAAGATGTCTATGTCGATGGTTCCGGGATCGGTGATATCGGTAATATCGTCTTGCGCGATCGCCGGATCCTCTCAGAAGAAGGCCTTGTCGTTGTAGTCGCTACGATCGATATGCAAAAGCGTGAGATCTTAGCTGGTCCTGATCTACTATCACGTGGTTTCATCTATATGCGTGAATCTGGTGAATTGATCAAACAGGGACGTAAACGCGTTTATCGGACGATCAGACAAACTTTGAAAAATGAAAAAGTTACTGAAGCAATGTTGCGTGAAAATATTATTGCTGAGCTCCAAACGTTCCTTTTCGAACAAACTGAGCGTCATCCAATGATCTTACCAATGTTTGTTACAGTTTAAATGCTAAAAAAACAAGCCAAGAGTAGATTTTGGCTTGTTTTTTTGTGCTTGTCGCTTGCTAAAATATTAGCTATAATTGTTTAGTAGCTACTAATGCCTGAAGAAAGTTAATATGGATCAGGCTTTGCTTAGTTCGAAAATAAAGGAAAGGATATATATGATCTTTCTCGTTGTTTCCAATAACGTCCATATTTTATATCACCGCTCGTTTTGAAAACTTTCTTTATTATTGTTAATCCAAATGCTGATCATGGTCAAGCTGCTAATATTTGGGAGCAAGTTGAACAGATTTTGCTTACTCGTCAAGTTAAATATGAAGCTCATCAAACGACCCGTGTTGGCCATGCTAAACAGTTGATCCATTTAAATTTTGGCAAGCAAAAAGCAGAAAATATCAAAGATCAAGTCGTTTTAGTCGTAGGTGGAGACGGAACTTTAAATGAGACGCTCAATGCGCTCAAACATGAAGCTCCTTTGGAAGTCCCACTTGCGTTCATCCCTGTCGGCCATAATAATGGTTTTGCTAAAGGGATCGGGATCGCTTCAGATCCTTTGGTTGCGCTAGATCAGATCTTAGCCGCAACTGAACCGACCTATTATAATGTTGGGGAATATCAAGAAACGACACATAACGAACAAGGATACTTTTTAAATGATTTTGGGATCGGGCTTGATGCTTATACGATCAGCCTAAATGCTAACGTGCATAAACATATGCGTTTGCGTAAGTTCTTGCTGAAACTTCACTTGAACTTTTTGGCATATCTCATCAATGTCTTTACTGCTTTTCTAAATCAAGAAGCCTTTGCAGTAACTTTGAGGATCGGTGATAAATATGAGTTCTTCAAACATGCTCGCTTGGTCAATATCGCCAACCATCCTTATTTTGAAAATGGGATCATCTTGTCGCCAAAAGCCGATATCAATGATCATCAGCTTGACTTGATCATTGCTGATAATTTAGGCTTTTTTAAATTTTTAGCACTGAGTATCGCGATCTATTTCAAAAAGCAACTTAAACTCCCCTATATTCATCACTACAAAGATAAAAATATCCATTTGATCATCAATTCTTTAGAATACGGCCAGATCGATGGTGAAGAAGCCGGAAGTAAATACTATGATATCTTTTTTGGGACGATCAAATACCCTTTCTGGATCAATATCCAAGGCGTCCCTGTTACTAAACGTGTGTAAAAGCATCTGACTTTAAATATAACTAATAACGAGGGTCCTACTAGGATGCGGTTTGCATCGCGGTAGGACCCTCGTCTTACATATAACCGTATTAGTGTCAACGCATAAAATCTGCCGGTGTCAAATTATCCATTCCGATCATCGGGTCGATCTCACCCTTTTTGACCAAAGCTGGGGTTAAGATAAATTTTGGCGTGCTTTCTACTTTAGTAGCTTCTTTAACGCTTGAATCCTTAGGTTTACCCAAAACTTCCCACAAACGCATCGTAAGAGTAGTTTTACGGTTTAAAGCTAAGGTCTGGATACATTTGGCATAAGCTTCTGGTTCACCCAATAAGATGAGTTTCTCCTTAGCCCGTGTTAAAGCTGTATAGAGCAAATTTCGCGCAAACATCCGTGAATACTGTTGGACCATGGGCAAGATCACGATCGGAAATTCACTGCCTTGTGACTTATGGATCGACATACAATAAGCTAGTGTCAAGTTGACGAGATCTTTTCGGCCAAACTCGACTTCTTGACCATCAAATGCGATGATCACCTTGTCGTCTTTGGGGTGATCTTTTTTTAACTCGATCCCGACTATCTTCCCGATATCACCGTTAAAAATATTATTTTCTGGGTCGTTGACTAAATGTAACACACGATCACCGATCCGAAATACGTTATTTCCAAACTTGACTTCTTTTTGTTGTGGTTTTTTAGGATTCAAGAGTGCCTGTAGCGTTTGGTTCAAGCTCGTGATCCCGGCCGCTCCACGATACATAGGCGCTAAGATCTGAACATCATCGACCTTATTTTGCTTAGCTAAAGCCGCAGCAACAACTTGTTCGACCACTGAACTCACTTGATCAGCATGACAAGGAATAAACGAACGATCATTGGTCTTTTGCATTAGATCAGGAGGGACGAGCCCATCCTTGACTGCATGTGCCAATTGGATGATCGTTGAGCCATCACCTTGCCGATAGATCTTAGCGAGTTCTTTTTGTGGTAAAGTTTCACTAGCTAACAGATCAGAAAAGACCTGTCCTGGTCCCACTGAAGGTAACTGGTTGCGGTCACCGACAAAGATTACTTGCATTTGTTCGGGAATACTTTCTAATAATAACTGTAACAAGACAGTATCGACCATCGAAGTTTCATCAACGATCAATAATTTACCTTCTAGCGCTTTTGTCTCTTCCGGTAATTCATCTTCTCTGCCATTCAATCCCAGTAGTCGATGGATCGTTGAAGCTGGTAGTCCGGTAGCCTCACTCATCTTCTTAGCGGCTCTTCCGGTAGGTGCCGCTAAGAGGATCGGCGTTTGACTCGTATCGGATAGATCAAGCTCATGTAGCGCAGCAAACGTCCGCACGATCCCCATAATGATCGTTGTTTTCCCCGTACCAGGTCCCCCCGTCAGTAAGAAAACTGGTGCTTTAACAGCCGCTTTGATCGCTGCTTTTTGATCAGGACCATACGTTATCTGGAGATCTTTTTGGATCGCTTGGATAAAGTCATCGATCTGAGCATCATTTACCTCTTGATCACTTACTTTAGTCGCCAAACGCTTGAGTTCTTCGGCGATCGCATATTCAGCTTCATAGTAGCGTCGTAAATAGATTCGACCATCATCTGAGATCACTTGGCCTTTTTCACCCATTTTCAATAACTGATCAGCTAATAATTCAGGTTCGATCGGCTCAGGGCGACTCTCCAATAAACGTAAAGCTTCTTTTAATAATGTGGCGCCATCCGTATAGGTATTACCCAAAAATAGGCTCAATTGTGCCATACTTGCAAAGATCGCAGCCGCTAAGCGAACTTCAGCTGTTGCGGCCACGCCTAGTTTTAATGCCAATTGATCAGCACGATCAAACCCGAAACCTTCAATGTCATAAACTAGCTGATATGGATTTTCATGGATGACATCTAAAGTCTTTTCACGATATTTTTCAAATAGTTTACCGGCCATTTTCTCGGAAAAACCTAAGGTGCTCAAACCGATCAAAGTGTGTTCTGCTCCATTATCAGCCGTGATCCCAGCTAATAAATTCTCTTTTTGCTTAGCACTCAAACCCAGTTCATCAGCAACTTTAGGATCATTTAAAAGCTTATCTACGGCATTTTCTCCCAACTGAGAAACGATTTTTTCAGCTGTCTTCTTACCGATCCCTTCAAAATGATCACCAGCTAAATATGCGATCACACCATCTTTTGAGGACAAGATCTCTGGCTTATAACTGAGCACTTGAACTTGGCGCCCATATTTAGGATGTTCCGTGATCTTTCCCTTAAAATAGTAACTCGTTCCCTCGATGAGCTCGGGAAAATTTCCTGTGATCGTCACTTCACTGTCTAGATCAAGATCGGTCTCGGTGATGCCCACAAGTGCTACTTTATACAAACTTGCTGGTGCTTCAAAAAAGATATTTAGAACTTCAGCGACTAAATAACCTTCATTTTTATCCTCATCAAATAGTGTCAGTGTCTCTTGTTGCATCATCTACCGCCTTATTTTTTCTTTGTTGTTGCCTGCATCGTCTGTTCCACATCATTTAGACGTGTCTTTAGCGTTTGATAGAGCTTAGGGTCACTTTGCTTGGCACGCTCAAAATACGCTGTTGGATCGGCACCGTTAACGACTGCGATCACACCCAATTGAAAATTGATCCGCGCGTCATTTGGTTCTAATTGCAAGGCCTGTTGATAATAATCCTTGGCTGGGCCAAAATTTCCCAAGGCTAAAAAGCAATCGCCCATCAAACTTAAAGTTGTAACTGATCTTAGCTTCTCACTTGCCGTCAAAGCAAAAACTAAAGCTTTTTGATAGTTGGCCTTTGCATAATATGATTGGGCCAACATCGTATAGGCTTGAGCTTGTAATTTCCCATCTTGGACCAAATTGAACTGTGCGATCGCCTCATCATAAAGTTCACTTGCATAGTAGACATTACCTAGCCCATAATGCAATAATTCTGTTTTTTCTGCCCGATCACTCAAAGCATTGAGTGCTTTTTTAAAAAGTTCTTCCGCTTGGGTAAAGCTCTTTTCTTCAGTTAACGCTGTTCCTAAAGCGTAATAGCTCTCTTGATCGTATGGATCAGCATCGATCTTAGCGATCAATTTTTGGATGACTTGTTGCATCTTTTCATCTCGTTTAGCCCGTTTCATCATTACACCTTCTTATACAATATCAGTCGGATCAAGTTTCTTTTTTAGATAATCCGTCTTATTCCAAGCTAGACACTTAAAGTTTTTACCATCTTTAGTCTCTAAGATCGTGGTGCTTGTGTTAGCCAAGCCACCTTTAGCGCGAATTTGGGCTAAAGGAACACCGAGTAAATGTCTGATCTCAGCACACAAAGCTGCTCCATGACTGACAATGATCACATTGTCTTTAGGATAACGTTCACAGATCGCCTTGATCTTTGGTGTCATTCTTTCAAATAACTCTTCAAAGCTTTCACCCTCGATCTTACTTGGATCGTATTTGTCAGGGTGATGCCGAAAACCGTCGAGTTCAGCCGGATATTTTTCTGCGACCTCGGTAAATTTCATCCCCTCCATTTTTCCTAAGTTAAATTCTTGGAAAGCTACATCAGCCTCTAAATTGACCGGTCGTTCTAAATTAGCGACTAGCTTTTGTGCGGTCACTTTAGCCCGTCGGATCGGACTACAATAGACCTTAGCAAATTTAAAATTATTTAAATAGGTCGCTAATTCTTCGATCTCGCGATAACTCTCGGGTAATAGTGGTGAATCACCACGTGCCCCTTGATAACGCCCTTCTAAATTCCATTTGGTTTTTCCATGGCGTACAAAAAACAACTTTGTCAAAATCCATCCCTCTTCCATGTCTATTGTCTAAATTTTAGCATACCTAGCCTAAAGAAAAAAGGACCATAGCCTTAAGCTACAGTCCCTAAAATATCTAAACATATTGCAATTGTTTGCCGTTTTGATAAGCGTGATCGATCGTTCCACTACCTAGACATTCAGCGCCATCATAAAAGACGACTTCTTGACCTGGTGTGATCGCTCTAACGGGTTCATCAAAGATAACTTCTACCTCTGTTCGTTCATCGTTAAAACGAACTGTCACGCCCGAATCTTTTTGGCGATAACGAAACTTCGCAGTACAATGGAATTCATTGCCACGCTCCTCGATCGGCGCAACAAAGCTCAATTCACTCGCTTTTAAGCTTGTTGCATATAGGTATTCATTGTGATAACCTTGTCCAACTAACAATGTATTAGTGGCTAGATCTTTACCTACAACAAACCAAGGTTCATTACTCTTAGCATCGCCACCGATCCCTAGACCACGGCGTTGACCGATCGTGTAGTTCATCAAGCCAAAGTGTTCACCTTTTACTTCGCCATCTAAAGTCTTCATCAAACCTGGCTTAGCTGGTAAAAATTCACTTAAAAACTTGTTAAAATCACGTTCACCGATAAAACAAACACCGGTCGAATCTTTCTTCTTAGCAGTTGCTAGACCAGCTTCTTCTGCGATCTTACGCACTTCTGACTTATCCATGCCACCGATCGGAAACATCGCTTTTTGCAGATTTTTTTGGGTCAATTGACTCAAGAAATAAGTCTGATCCTTATTTTCATCAGCCCCACGCAATAAGTGTACCGTACCATCTTCATCACGTGACAACTGTGCATAGTGTCCCATAGCGATGTAATCGGCATCTAATTGCATTGCATAATCCAAGAAAGCCTTGAACTTGACCTCTTTGTTACACATCACATCAGGATTAGGTGTGCGTCCCTTCTTGTATTCATCTAAGAAGTATGTGAAAACACCATCCCAATATTCTTTTTCAAAGTTGACCGAATAATACGGGATCCCGATCTGGTCGGCTACTTTAGCTACATCTTGGTAGTCTTCGGTAGCGGTACAAACTCCGCTATCATTTTTATCATCCCAGTTTTTCATGAAAACTCCGATAACATCATAACCTTGTTGCTTGAGCAAATAAGCCACAACTGACGAGTCAACGCCACCACTCATGCCCACAACAACTCTTGTCTTACTATTATCTTGCATGTAAGAACTCACCATCATTTCATTAGATTCTGAATCCAGACGATTTGAAGGTCGTTTTATTCAGTAGCTACCATTATAACGATTATTCCCAACTTTGACAAGGTTTGCTTACTTTTTTATATTAAATTTTTATGCTTTTTCGATAACATTTCGCGCTACGAGATCAGCCAAGATATATTCCAACTGTTCTTGGTTAGTAGCTGTATCTTTTCCTTTGAAGATATTGACTTCTTTTAAACCATTAGCTGTTGTCGTCACCATTTTGAAACTCTTTAAGTCAGCAGAAACGACGATCTTTAGCTTAAAGCCCTTAAATGGTGACGCTGGATCTAGCGAACGTTCTAGTTGAAATTTACCACCTTTAGTCTCAATGAAGCCCGTATCACGTAAAGAATACTTCTTAACATTTGGTGATAGTTGATATGTGGTCGTATCACCTAAAATTTTAGCTGTTGTAGCATATGCCATAATTACACACCTCTAACTTATTTTTTGATACGTTGACTGATCTTAGTCAATTGAGCGACCAATTCATCGATCTCAGCAGCCGTATTATATCTGCCAAAGCTAAATCGCAGTGATTGACTGACCCGTGCCTGATCTTTACCATACATTGCTGCTAAAACATGCGAGGGTTCTAAAGAACCAGCAGTACAGGCGGAACCAGCGGCAGCTGCGATCCCTGCCAAATCTAAATTAGTCAACATCGCATCACTTGGACAGCCCTCAAACCACAGATTGATGATCTGTGGGAGTTCATCTGCTCCCATTTTACCATTTACCTTAACGACCACGCCATTTTCAACTAGCTTATCCACCAATTGACGCTTAAAGCCTTGATAACGTGCTGTCAATTCAGCGCGAGCGTTTTGTTCGAGTTCGATCGCTTTTGCAAAAGCGGCGATTGCTGGAATATTTTCAGTTCCAGCCCGTCTTTTCATTTCTTGATCGCCCCCCCTAAGATGTGGCGCTAGATCAAGGCCTTCACGTTCATATAAAAAGCCCATTTGTTTTGGCCCATTCAATTTATGAGCCGAAGTCGACATGAGATCGATCTGATCGCGTTTGACATCAATATCTAAGATCCCATAAGCTTGAACTGCGTCTGTATGAAACCACGCATTGCTTTTAGCCACAATAGCTCCGATCTCAGTTATCGGCATATGGCTACCAACTTCATTGTTGCCTGTCATGATCGAAACTAAGATCGTATCTGGCCGTAAAGCTTGTTTTAGCTCATCTAATGAGATCACACCATTTTCATCAACTGGTAAATAAGTCACCTCATAGCCATTTTCTTCCAAATAAGCCATTGGTTTTAAAACAGCTTCGTGCTCGATCATAGTCGTGATCAAATGCCGCCCCTCATCTCTTCGCTTCAAAGCAGTTTGAATGATCGCAGTATTATCGCTTTCTGTCCCCCCGCTCGTAAAAATGATCTCATTAGGATCTTTAGCATTGATCGAAGCCGCTATTTTTTGACGACTTTGTTCTAAAATGCTATGCGCTTTGCGACCAAAAGAATTAGTCGCCGAGGCATTACCAAAAACGTTTTGCATCATTTCCGTCATCGTTTCGATAACCGCTGGATCCATCGGGGTCGTTCCAGCATTATCCAAATAAATATTATTCACGTTTATTCCTCACTAATCTTGCATCAAATTTAAGATCATCTTAGCTGAACGCTTGCCAGCATCAATGATAAATTCGTCAAATGTTTGGCCCGCATCTTCATCCCCAACATCTGACATTGCACGTACGATAACAAATGGCACCTTAAATTGATAAGCTACTTGTGCGATCGCAGCCCCCTCCATTTCACAGCAAAGAGCCTTAGGATAGATCTCTTTGATCGCTTGGATCTTATCATTTGAAGCCACAAATTGATCACCCGTGACGATCAAACCAGTCTTAGTTGCCAGATCAGCTTTTTTAGCTGCTTTTTCTAAAGCATGCAATAACTCTTCATCAGCTGGGTAGATCTGCGGTTGCTGTGGTAACTGTCCTGGTAGGTAGCCAAATGCTGTTGCATCAGCATCATGATAAGCTGCTCCAGTTGAAAAGACCACATCACCAACATGAAGGCCTTCACCGATCCCACCAGCTGAACCTGAGTTGATCAAGTGATCGACTCCAAATTCAACGATCAATAAGGCTGTCGTCACACCAGCTTGGACTTTCCCGATCCCTGAACGAACTAAAACAACATCATGTCCGTTGAGCTGGCCTGCATAAAAAGCGATCCCACCTAATGTTTTTTCAGTACTGTGGGTCAACTGAGCCCGCAATTCCTTGATCTCTTCTTCCATCGCACAAATAATTCCATACTTCATCAATAAACGACCTTTCTAACTTAGAAATTGACAAAACGCATAAAAAGAAAAACTAAAATGATCGCAACGATCAGACCGATAATAGCATAATTTAGTTTTCTTGCTAACTGCTTTGTCTTTTCTGCTTGGCTTTCTAATTTTTGTTTTTGACGCGTCTTAGTCCGGCTAAAACCGGTGTCTTCTGCAGTTTCGACCGTTTTTTTACTACGACGCAATGGCTTTTCTTCTAGATTGTTTTCTGTCATTGGCAGTTACCTAATTCATCAATTGCCAAAACATTACGGCCATGATCGTTTTACTATCACAGATCAAACCTTCTTGCATGGCTTTTAAAGCTTCAGGTAAAGTCAATTCGACCTTTTCTAAAAATTCATCTTCATCTTGTGGCAATTCAGTCGTTACTGGACTTAAACCACTTGCATGATATAAATAGATCTTTTCATCGGCAAAACCAGGTGATGTATAAAAAGGCATCACTAATTCTAAATTTTTCGCCATGTAACGTGCTTCTTCATTTAACTCACGTGTCGCAGTTTCTAAAGGCGAATTTTGTTCATCGGGCTCGATCTTTCCTGCGGGGATCTCTAAGGTCACTTGCCCTAAAGGTGAGCGCCATTGCTTGATAAAGACCATTTTATCTTGTGGTGTGATCGCGATCACACCAACAGCCCCATGATGGCGTACGATCTCACGCAAAGCTTTCTTTCCATTTGGAAGCATCACTGTTTCACGATCAAGATCGATCACTTTACCGTCAAATAAATGTTCAACATTTGTAACTTTTTCTTCAAAATCCATTTCGTTCACCTCACTTGTCATTATAGCAAAAAATACGATCTAGCTAAACATCAACAAGCCATGCTCTTGCCATAGCAAAAACACAGCTTGTTAAGAAATATTATTTTTCTAAGCCTTCAGTAACAGCTTCGGGGAAATTATCAGCTACGATCTTAGCACAGCTAGCACATAATTCCTTGAAACGTTCATCAGTACCAACATCAGGCGTGATCCGACGGCAACGTGGGCAAGTTTCACCCGTAGCATGTTCAACTTTGATCTTAACTTCACCATAATCATCCGCATCAGCTGGAGCATCAGCTAGATCAGCGATATCTAATTGGGATACGATCAAGGCTTCACGAACGTCAGCACCTAAGTTAGCCAATTCTTGTTTTACACCTTCAGAAACATAAAGTGTTACATGAGCTTCAAAAGATTTACCGATCAATTTTTGATTGCGGGCTTCTTCTAAACTCTTCAAAACATGGGACCGAAGTTTCATGAAACGAGTCCAGTTTTCCATGATCTGTGCTTCACTATCGAAATGTTCAACTGCAGGCATTTCAGCTAATTGCACATATTCTTCAGGTTCTTTGACAAAGTTCCAAACTTCTTCAGTCGTATGTGGCATTACTGGTGTCATCAATTTAGCCAAACGAACAACCGTTTCATATAAAACAGTTTGCATTGAACGACGCTTCTTAGCATCCTTAGCTTCGATATAAACAACATCTTTAGCTACTGCCAAGTAGAAAGCAGATAATTCTGTCGTTACAAAATTGATGACTTTCTTGTAAATGTCCATGAAGTTGTAGTTAGCGTAGTCATCCAAGATCTCCTTGGTAAATTTATTGGCTAAGATCAACATGTATTGATCGATCGCTTCGAGTTCATCAAATGGTACAGTATCTTTAGCTGGATCGAAATCTGTTGTGTTAGCCAATAAGAAACGCATCGTATTTCTGAATTTACGGTAACTTTCAGAAATTTGAGCAAAACTTTCCATTGAGACACGAACGTCAGCTGAAGTATCAACACTTAAGACCCAAAGACGGATGATCTCAGCGCCCATCTGCTTGATAACTTCTTCAGGAACGATCGTGTTGCCTAATGACTTACTCATCTTGCGTCCTTCAGCATCAAGGGTGAAACCTTGCGACAAGATCTGCTTGTATGGAGCATGCCCCGAGACCGCCACACTTGTGATCAAACTCGAGTTGAACCAGCCACGATATTGGTCAGAGCCTTCCAAGTAAAGATCGGCTGGATAGGTCAAGTAATCACGTTGAGCACAAACACCTTGGTGGGAAGAGCCCGAGTCAAACCACACATCCATGATGTCAGTTTCTTTAGTGAACTTACCATTTGGTGAATGTTCGTTAGTATAGCCTTCTGGCAATAGATCTTTAGCATCTAATTTGAACCAGATATTTGATCCGTGTTTTTCGACTAATTTAGCCACATGCTCGATCGTTTCTTTTTCCATGATCGCTGTTCCGTCTTCAGCGTAGAAGATCGGAAGGGGAACGCCCCAAACACGTTGGCGTGAGATGACCCAGTCACCACGGTCGCGGATCATATTGTAGAGACGTTTTTGACCCCATTCAGGTAAGAACTTAACTTCATTGATCGCATTCAAAATGTTATCTCTGATCTTATCGACTGAAGCAAACCATTGTGGTGTCGCCCGGAAGATGATCGGCTTTTTAGTCCGCCAGTCAAATGGATAGCTATGTTCATAATCCATTTCCTTTAAGAGCAAGTTAGCTTCACGTAATTTGTTCAAAGCAACTTCATTAGCATCTTCATAGAAGACACCATCGAATTCAGGACCACATTCAGCTGTTAAATGACCAGTATCATTAATAGGAGCAAAGATCTCTAAACCATACTTCATCCCCATCTTGTAGTCATCATCACCATAGCCAGGAGCCGTGTGGACTAAACCTGTACCAGATTCAGTCGTTACAAAGTCACCTAACATGACTAATAATTCACGATCTTCGTAGAATGGATGTTGCGCTGTGATGTATTCAAGTTCTCGACCCTTAACGACCTTCAAAGTCTTAACATCTTCCCAACCGAATAATTCAGCATTCTTTTGGATCAGATCAGCTGCCATCACGAATTTACGGTCTTCGCCAGCTGGTTGGACCACTGCATAATCAAAAGAAGCATCGATCGTGATCCCTTCTGAAGCTGGGATCGTCCATGGTGTCGTTGTCCATACGATCATGTATGTATCTTCATCTAAGACACCTTTACCATCAAGAACTCGTTCTGCATAGAAAGCAGAGGGTGAAGTCACGTCATGGTATTCAACTTCGGCTTCAGCTAAAGCAGATTCTGATGACCAAGACCAGTAAACTGGACGCTTACCTTTGTAAATAAGTCCTTCTTCAGCCATCTTACCAAAGACACGAATTTGTTGAGCTTCATATTCAGGATCTAAAGTCACATATGGGTCATCCCATTCGCCTGCGACCCCTAAACGTTTGAAGTCGGTCCGTTGCTTATCAACTTGTTCTAAAGCATATTCACGACATTTTTCACGAAAATCAGCTACAGATAAAGCTTTACGGTCGACCCCAGCTTTTTTGAGCTGTTGTTCGATCGGTAACCCGTGTGTATCCCAACCAGGCACATATGGTGCTCTAAAGCCCATCATTGACTTAGCACGGACAATAATATCTTTTGAGATCTTGTTCATCGCATGTCCCATGTGGATGTTACCATTGGCATATGGAGGTCCATCATGTAAGACAAAAGTTGGCTTACCTTCATTTAATTTTTGGCGCTTTTCGTAAACCTTATTTTCTTCCCATTCGTTTTGACGTTCTAATTCACGAACAGGCAAATTGCCGCGCATTGGGAATTTGGTTTTCCCTAAGTTCAAAGTATCTTTGATTCGCATACTCTTTACCCACTGTGCTCAGGTGGTAAGACACAGCTATCCTTTCTTTTTGATAAAACAAAAAGATCTCGCCCACAAAGGGACGAGATCTCGCGGTACCACCCAATTTAAGAATTTAAATAAATTCCACTCTTTGATCATATAACGCGATCAACCGACCAAACCTACTTGATTTCAGTTCGATAAAAAAGAGGTGATAAACCTAAATTCAGAGGATGGCCGGTCCTTGCACCATTTTTCCGGCTCGCTGACATCATAAAAAGAGGTCCGTGTTCTCTTATAATCTTAGCACTATATCTGTTAAGCTAGACGCCTAGTCGTTGTTGCTGTCATCAGCAAAGCGTTGTGAACTAGTATTATCGTTAGAATCAGGGAAGATAACTACTGTTTCAGTCTCTTTTGCTTCTTCAACTGGTTCACTCACAGGTGTGTTGTCAGCAACATAAACTTCATTTTCTGCGTCTGTATCATTTGAGAATGATTTTACTTCTTTTGCATTGGATTTGTCAAGGGTATCATCGTGACGAATTGCTTCTTGGATCGCTTCATAGCTCGTTGTTTCACCTTGTTGCAAAATATCGTCCCATTCACTACCTTTAACAACTTCAAGCTGGGATTCCAGCATAACTTGAAGCTTTTGGCGGAAGATACGGGCTTGCTTGCGCAGATCGTCGGTCTCCAAAGCCAAACGTTTTGATTTCTTGGAAGCTTCATCGATAATATGACGTGCTTTTTCATTTGCTTGGTCAATAATATCTTGTCCTTGCTTTTGAGCTTCACGATTGATGATCTCAGCTTCACGTTGCGAATTAGCTTTGACTTTATCAGCAGCTTCTTGAGCAACGATGATCGATTGATTCAAAGAATCTTTCAAATCATTGAAATACTTCAATTTTTCTTGGCTTTGTTTCAAGCTCTCAGTTAAATGTGCATTTTCTTTTAAGACTAATTCATAGTCTTTGATGATCTGATCTAAGAAATCGTTGACTTCATCTTGATCATAACCACGTAACTTGGTATGAAACTCTTTATTATGAATATCCAAAGGGGTCAATGACATCCCCAACACCTCCAAATTTTTAAATCATTTTCTAATTACAGCAACTTCACAGCGTAACTTACCTCGCTTTGATTTGCCTAATACAGCGCTCAACTTGATCCGGCCAAAACCACGGACCGAAACAATATCTAAAGCGCCCAATTCTGTATCCGGTTTGGTCAACACCATCCAATTTAGCTGGACTTTCTTGGCATTGATCAATTCCTTGACACGGTTACGCGATATATTATAGACTGTTGCGATCATCGTATCGACCCGAAGCGAACTGGTAAAGACAGTTTCAAGTTCCCAATCATTATTAGGAACAAGGCGCTCAGCCAAGTTTTTTTCTTCCAAGTTGACATTGATCTTACCGATCCGTTTGACTTGTTGTAGCAGATAATCACTGATATTTTTTTGGACAATGATCTGCCAACGCTGTGAATCTGTGATAATATCGCCTAAAACTTCGCGCTCTAACCCACTATTTGCCAAAGTCCCTAAAATTTGTCCGTGGGTCAACGACACAAATTTAGTTGGATAATTTATCTCTAGCAGTTGCAACTCAAAATCCTTTGTCTGTGGTTCATAATAGCCAGGATAAAATAAGAGTCGTTTTCGTTCTGCTTGAGCAAAACCGCCCTCAGCTTTGACTTTGATCATATCATCAGCCTGTAATAAGAACTGGGCAATATGCTGTTGTCTAGGATCTAAAAAGTGTGTCAAGATCGGGCGATATTCATTTTGCGCCTGGTTGATATAATCGTTCAATGAATCGATCAGTGGCTTTTCTTCTGCGCGAAAATGTTGATAGACCTCACTATTCACCATACTCCCCCATTTCACTAAAAGAGATAAAACAACATAAAGACCCCTTTTTCAACAAACTGTAACACGATCAATGCGACCACCGGAGCAAAGCTGATCCCAGCGATCGGTGGAATAAAATCAAATAACCGTAAATATGGTTGGCACACTTTGATCAATAATTGGCCTAATTGCGTTTGATAAGCTCCTGGAAACCAAGATAACAAACAATAGGCGATGATCAAAAAAGAGTACAAACTAAATAAACTACTGATAAGACTTAATATTCCCAAATTATTCTCCTTAATTGTACTTATAATCACCATTACGCATCGTATCAGTCAAGTTGCCCTCAACTTCAAAATCATGCGGAGTACATAAAAAGATCTGTTCACCGATGCGTTGGATCTCACCATCGACTGCAAAAACTACGCCTGAAAGAAAATCAACTACGCGATGTGCTTGCTCATCATCGATCCTTTGAAAATTAACGACAGCTGCTTGCCCTGCTAAAAGCTTGCTAGCGATCGCTTTAACATCAGAAAAGATCCGAGGTTCAAACAGCATGATCTTCTTTTCAAGTGGCCGACGTTCATTGTGCAAAGCCATTACGTTTCTCTCATCTCGACTTTCAGTGGTAGCCTTAGATTCTGGATAACTTTCCTCACGTGGCTCTTCTTCGTAATTTTCAAAATCATCATCTACGCTGAAGAAACTACTGAGTTTGCTTGAAAATGACATTTTTCAGCCTCCTTGTCTTAATGACGGCGCCGAGTAAAGAATGGTGGATTATTTAAATCGTCTTCGTCACTACTTTGTTCAGCTGAAGAATTGGAACCAAAGACGTTAAAATCCTTCTTCTCAACATTTTGAAATTCAGTCTCACGTTGTTGAGCTGCTTTTCTTGTACCGTTGATCTCACGGGAAAGATCCCAATCACCTAATGGATCATTATTTTGTGCTGGTCGTGTGGCCGCGTTGTTTTCTGGTGCACTTGGCGTTGGTGTATTGAACGTTCGTGGTGGTACAACTTTAGATGCGCTATTTTCTTTTTTCTTTTTATCGATCCCAGTTGCGATCACGGTCACGACTACGTTATCTTCCAAAGATTCGTTGATCGAAGTCCCAAAGATGATATTGACATCACTTGTAGCTGCTTGGGAAACGATATCTGAAGCAGCTTGAGCTTCAAATAAGCTTAGATCTGGGCCACCAGTAATGTTTAACAAGACTTGTTCTGCACCGTCGATCGAAACTTCGAGCAATGGTGAAGAGATAGCTTTCTTAGTTGCTTCTTCGGTCCGGTTTTCGCCGTTAGCAGAACCGATCCCCATCAAAGCAGACCCTTGATTTTGCATCACTGTCTTAACGTCAGCAAAGTCCAAGTTCACGTACCCTGGTGAAGTGATCAGATCAGAGATCCCTTGCACACCTTGACGTAGCACGTTATCAGCTTCTTGGAAAGCTTGCAACATCGGGGTTTTCTTATCAACTATCTCAAGCAAGCGGTTGTTAGCAATGATAACTAAAGTATCAACATGCTCTTTCATCTTTGCCACACCTTCAGCAGCAAAACGAGCTCGCTTTGGACCTTCAAAACTAAATGGACGCGTCACGACCCCGACCGTCAAAGCACCTTGCTCTTTAGCGATCTTAGCAATGATAGGCGCAGCACCAGTACCAGTGCCACCGCCCATACCAGCCGTGACAAAGATCATATCGGCCCCGCTCAAGGCTTCCGCTAAGGCTTCTTCACTTTCTTGAGCAGCCTTACTTCCGATCTCAGGGTTAGCACCTGCCCCCAATCCCCGAGTCAATTTAGGTCCTAATTGGATCTTTGTTTCTGCGTTAGAATTTTTCAATGCCTGCACATCTGTGTTCGCAACGATAAATTCTACCCCTTT
Organism: Ligilactobacillus murinus DSM 20452 = NBRC 14221; assembly: GCF_001591685.1. Classification (GTDB taxonomy): domain Bacteria; phylum Bacillota; class Bacilli; order Lactobacillales; family Lactobacillaceae; genus Ligilactobacillus; species Ligilactobacillus murinus. The sequence goes on from NZ_BCVJ01000001.1 coordinate 136,860, forward strand.
AACATCATCGGCGATCATACGGTTGACCGCATTACCACCAGCGCCACCAACACCAATAACTTTAATTGTGGCACCATGTTCCATTTGATCTGCGTCTAATGCAAATTCCATTCTATATTCCTCCATCTCCTAATCTTTTAATCAAAGAATTTGTCAAATATCGCCTTGAATCGATCCATTCTCTTAGGTTTATCTTCTTTATTTTTATCCCTAGGTGTATCATACCCATCAGCTACTGGATCAAAATCAGTCTCGACATCTTGTTGTTCATCATCATCGATCTGGTTTACTTTTGGTTTACTGATGAATTCTTGACCGTCGAGCGTTCGTCTGACGATCTGATCGATCTCATTTTCTTGCGTGACGTATTCTACGATCCCAATGACCTGTGCAAAAGATGGAAATCGTAAATTCATCTCTTGAGGAATAAAAACTTTAACATTGACCCCAAAGACTTTTTGGGCCAATTCTTTGACACCTGGCAAGGCAGCTAAGCCACCAGTCAAGACGATCCCTCCCGGTAGCTGTAAAGCATTGATCCGATCTAGATCAGCTTTTAGTTTACCAAAGATCTGCTGTAAACGAGCTTCAATGATCTGAGCTAAATATTCTTCAGTGATCATCTCTGGCTCTTGTTGCCCCACAACAGTTACTGGGAAAGTATCTTCACTTGAAGCTAATGTTTCATCGGCATAGCCATAATTTCGTTTTAAGATCTCAGCATTCTCGATCGAAGTATTCAAGACGATCGAAATATCACGGGTCACATAATCGCCACCCTCTTGATCAACATAAGTATACTTCAATTGATGATCGTGGACCACAGCAGCCGTTGTTTGACCACCACCAAGATCGATCAAGATCGCTCCAAAGTCCTTTTCGCCATCAGTCAATGCAACTTGAGATAATGCAAGTGGGGCTACGATCATATCTTTGACCTTTAACCCTGCCCGTTCGATACATTTACGAGTATTATGTAAAATCGTCTTAGGACCTGTGTACATTACTCCTTGCATCTCTAATCTGACGCCGACCATTCCTCGTGGGTCTTTGATCCCATCAAAGCCATCAACGATAAACTCATCTGTAACAATATCGATCACATCGCGTTCAGGTGGTAAATTTTGGACCAAAGCAGCTTCGGTCACACGCCGAACATCAATATCACTGATCTCTTTAGAGTTACCGTCTTCGTTACCGATGGCGATCATCCCTTTACAACGCTCTATTTGGAGCATATTAGCTGGAACACCAACACTCACCTCAGAAATTTGAATATTTGCCTTTTCTTCGGCTTGCTTCACAGCTTCTTTTATCGCCTTAACAACTTGGTCAATATCAACGATCACCCCACGATTGAGACCGGCAGAACGTGTATTACCGTAACCGATTATGTTGATCTGGTCTTTGAGATACTCAGCTATTATGACTTTAATCGAAGTCGTACCGATGTCTATGCCAACATAGATACTAGAGTTTCCCATCGATTTGCCTCCCTTATGATTTTAATAATGTTCTCATTGTTTATTATCTAAATTCAATAGGTTAATTTTAACACAAAAATATAGTAATTGGCTACTTGTCAACCCCTCAAAATAAAAAATTTAGTTCACAACATTTTAGTTATTTCTAATTCTTAATTTTTTGGGTATGAAAATGCCCCAACTTCAAGGTCAACGATGCCTTTTTGCTCCATTTTTGTCGCGATCTGAGGGTAATATTCCATCTTCTTTGTCAGCGTTGAAAGATCGGCAATGACCTCATTGCCATCATTCATGTAAAGCTTGATCCGATCTGGATTTACTTTAGATGGATCATAGTGGATCTCTGAAACGGACTTTTTCAATTCGGTAGGCAATTCTTGCATTTTTGTGACTGCTAATTTCAACTTGGCTTTATCTTTAAAATTATAAAACACGGGATAACTACCCTTTACTATAGGAGTTCCTTCACTCAAAGGTCGTCCAGTCGTTCCGATCTTATAATACTTATTATTCCGATAAATATAGCCTACTTGGGGATCTTCTTTTACGTCGATCACTATATTATTAACATCTACATAGCGCAATGTCGCCTGCTCAACTAAGCCTACTTTGCTCTGGATCTTATTTTCGATCTTGCTAGCATTGAACCACACATTGAACAGAGATTCATAATAATGAAGTCCACTGGCTTTGATGACTGCCACGCGTAACTGCTTATCATTTGAATCGACTGTCACTGATCTAACGCGACTGATCGGTAAGATCAAACAAAGCGTCAATAATGTCATTATCGAAAAAAAGACTAGCGGAAATAACGCTTGTTGACGCAATGCTTTTTTGCGCTGTTCAGTCAATCGGATCAATTTGCCATTGAACAGATCTTTAGCTGGTGGTTTTGGCTTATCCCGACCGCGTTTTGCTTGTTTTTCGAGCCATGGTTGAAGTTTCTGATTAGGGACAACTGGCTTCTTTTTCTTCCAAAATCTGATCCTCTTCAGCCCCTCTCACTAACTACTAATCTAGTAAATCTTTCATCACCTTGATCAAACGATCAGCTGCATCCGGTACACCTGCTTTTTTAGCATTAGCTGCCATTTGTGCTTGTTTTTTAGGATCAGCCATCATCGCTTGGATATTTTCAAATAAGACCTTACCGTTAAGTTCACTTTCCTTGATCATTAAAGCTGCCCCTTTATTTACTAAACTTTGGGCATTTTTAGTTTGATGATCATGTGTGACATATGGGCTAGGGATCAAGATCGTTGGGATCCCTAGCGCAGTGATCTCAGCCAAACTAGTTGCCCCAGCACGACCCACGATCGCAGCGATCTCGGGTAAGATCGACGGCATATCCGCAATATAAGGCTTGATCACTACATTTTTTGGCAAGTCCTTAACACGGCTATCTTCCATGATCTTATCATAGTGAACACGTCCCGTCACAAATAATACTTGATATGGCTGATCTTTGAAATATTCTATTGCTTCCAAGCTAGCATTATTGATTCCTAAAGCCCCACGTGAACCACCAAAGATCAAGATCGTCTTTTTATTTGGATCAAGCTGGTATTCTGTAGCTAAGCGCCCTGTTGGCTTCATCGTTGCTACTTGTTGTGCCCGCGGATTACCGGTAAAGACAACTTTTTTAGTGGGAAAATCAGCTCTCACATCATCAAAACAGATCCCAACCTTATCAACATAGTGACTCAAAAACTTATTCGTTACACCAGCAACACTATTTTGCTCGTGAATGATCGTTTTGACCTTCATTTTGGCAGCCGCATACACTACTGCTCCACAAACATAGCCACCAGTTCCGATCACAACATCTGGTTTGAATTCCTTGATGATCTTTTTAGAGTCATGCACACTCTTTAAAAAGAGATATACTGTCTTAAAATTTTCAGGAGAAAGTGAACGTTTAAAGCCTTGGATCTCGATCGTTTTAAAAGGGATCCCGGCATTTGGAACGATCTTACTCTCTAATCCTTTAGTTGTCCCAACATATAAAACCTCTGTGTCAGGTCGTTGTTGTTTGATAGCTTCGATCAGTGCTAGCGCTGGGTAGATATGACCACCCGTTCCGCCACCAGATACTAATAGTCGCATACTATTCATCCTTTTTTTCTAAATTTTCTACTGCTTCGATAAATTTATCGCCGCGTTCTTCAAATGTCTTCCATTGATCCCAACTTGCACATGCTGGTGACAATAAGATCGTATCACCTGGTCGACTAAGAGCATAAGCTTTAGGCACGGCGTCGATCGCATCTTTGGCCTCGACGATCTGGTCTAAGCCAGCCTGTTTTCCAGCTTCTTTCAATAATTCTTTGGTCTCACCAAAAACGACCAAAGCACTGACATGTTCTTTTAGATATGGTACTAAACGCTCAAAAGTAAAACCACGGTCTAGCCCACCAGCTAACAAGACAACTGGTGTTTTGAAACCAGCAAGTGCTTTTTCAGTTGCTTCGATATTGGTTGCCTTAGAGTCATTATAAAACTTGCGCTCATTAAACGTTGTCACATATTGCGTTCGATGTTTGACTCCCGAAAAAGTCTGCAATACTTCAACGATATCAGCTGTTGCTACTCCCATGAGTTTGGCCACTGCGATCGCCGCTAAAGCATTCTCAATGTTGTGTGTTCCGGGAACTTTGATCTCATCAGCAGGCATGATCGCTTCATCTTTGAAATATAAGATCCCATTTTCTTCGTAGGCGCCTTCTTTAGTAAAAGCTGTCCGTGAAAATGGTACGACCTTAGCTTTAGCTTGTTGGCTAAGCTCACGCCATTCAGCTTGGTCAAAATTGACTACAAAGTAATCAGTTTCTGTTTGATTTTTCAATAAGCGCATCTTAGCTTTGACATAATTTTCACGTGAACCGTGATAATCAGTATGTGCTTCGTAAATATTAGTCAAGACTGCGATCTTAGGATGGAGTTTAGTGATCCCTAGTAGTTGGAAACTGGAGAGTTCCATGACTAAGATATCGTCAACAGTTGCTTTTTTGGCTGTTTCAACGGCTGAGATCCCGATATTACCACAAACATAGGCCTTATTTTTATTCTTTAGATGATTTAACATCAAGGAGATCAAAGTCGTCGTTGTCGTCTTACCATTTGTCCCAGTAACGCCTACTAGATCAGCATCAGCGATCTCATACGCTAATTCAGGTTCGGTGATGATCAAAAAGCCTCTGTTTTGGGCCTCAGCGATCAAAGGATTCGTGTAGGGGATCCCAGGATTTTTGACGATCAATTCCGCTTCATCCAACAAAGCAAGCGGATGTGAGCCAACAACTACTTTGATACCAGCATTTTCCAGCTCAGATAAGACTTGCTTATCGGTTGGAATATTCTTATCATTTACCGTCACATTGGCTCCGAGTTCTTTTAACAGGTAGGCACTATTGAGCCCACTTTTCCCTAAACCAACGACTAATACGTTTTTATCCTTATAATCTGTCACATTTTTCATGTCTAATGACTTCCTTTGATATTAAATTATCGTCATAACTGCAATGATCGCAGCTACTAGGCCAATTGCCCAAAAAGTTAGATCGATACGCCATTCACTCCAGCCACATTCTTCAAAATGATGGTGGATCGGACTCATCTTGAAGATCCGTTTGCCGGTCAACTTAAAGCTTGCAACTTGTAAGATCACACTAAGCGTCTCTAATACAAAGATGATCCCGATCACCAACAATGACAACTCTTGATGCAAGATGATCGAAACGGCTGCTAAAGCTCCCCCTAGAGCTAATGAACCGGTATCACCCATGAAGATCTTAGCCGGTTTATGATTAAACCCTAAAAAGGCTATCAAAGCTCCGATCACGGATAAACAGAAGATCAAAACATCGTATTGTGCTTGGTGATAAGCGATGATCGCATAAGCACCAAAGGCAATGATCGCTTGACCTGATACTAAGCCATCGATCCCATCGGTCAAATTGACCGCATTTGAAAAACCGACCAACCAAAAGAGCACAAATAATACATAGATAAAGCCTAAAGTGATCTCGTGTCCAAAAAATGAAAGCGCAAAAGGCAATTTTTCATGGTGATAGACGGCTAAAAAGATCAAGCCCCCGATTATTTGCCCCAATAATTTTTGCCAAGGCTTTAAGCCCTCATTTTGTTTTTTCCATAGCTTAACGGAATCGTCAAAAAACCCCAAAAAGCCATATAACAATAAAATAAAGTCTAAGACCAAGATCTTAGGACTTAGCATGTGCAAACCTAAGGGGACCCAAAGCCCCGTAACGATGATCGCTAAATTAAAGACAAAGCCCCCCATCGTTGGTGTACCCGCTTTTACCTGGTGCCAACTTGGGCCTTCTTCGCGGATCATTTGTCCTTGCTTTTTTTTGTGTGCATAGTTGATAAACATCGGTGTAAATAAAGCAGTCAATACTAAACTGCTGATCACCGGGATCAACATTTGAAAAATAGTCATGTTATTTTTCCTTCCTCTTTTTTTCTATCTATTTTATTTTAACTCAACTGTCAATTTTGTTTGCTTACTTAGCTTCTCACCAGGTGCAACGCTTTGCTTAGTAACGTAGCCATTCCCCTGGACGTCTAAGTCAATGCCTGTCAGCTCGGATAATTTCATCACATCAAGTCGCGACCATCCAGTGATATCTGGCATCGTCAGTGTTCCATTTGTGACTAAGATCACACGCTCACCTGTCAACATACTCGTACCTGCAGGCTGTGATTGCTCAATGACCTTTTTACCTTCGCCGACCACTGCTGGTACTAAATCGCTTTGAGTCACTTCTTCACTAGCTTCTTTAGGTGACATCTCCTTCACATCTGGGACACTAGTCTGTACCTTTTCATCATTTGAGTCGTTTGCCTCATCCAAGACTCGTTTCATCAAAGGATCAAAAATAGAAGCTAACATTCCTGTTTCACCCTGATCAGCAAAGGTCTTAGGTTGTTTCATCGTGATGTATAAAATGTACTTAGGATCATTTATCGGTGCCATCCCAGCAACAGAGAAAAGATAATTAGTCTCACCACTTAAATAACCCGTTCCATTTTCGTTAGCGATCTGAGCCGTCCCAGTCTTGACTCCAACATCATAGCCATCGATCTTGTAAGCCGTCCCAGTCCCGTCTTTGTCAGTTACAACATCTTGCATCATTTCACGGACTTCTTTAGCAGTTGAGCTTCTGATCGGTTTTCCGGTCACAGTTGGTGATTGCGAAAAGACTATCTTGCCATTATTTGGGTCAACAACTTTACTTACTAGATAAGGTTTGACCATCTTACCATTATTAGCCACAGCCGACATTGCTTGTAGCATTTGGAAGACAGTCACATTTATCCCTTGACCAAAAGCAGTGTTAGCTTGTTCGATCGGATATTTATATTCGATACTACCTGCTGCTTCATTACCTAAGCCAGCATTCGTTGACTTCAAAAGACCAAATTTTTTGATGTAATTTAGCCAAGTCTTTTCTCCCATTGTTTGTTCTAGCTTAGCCATCCCAACGTTTGAGGAACGAATGAAACCTTCACGATAGGTAATCTCCCCCCAACCAGTCGTATTCCAATCATTGATCCGTTGATTGTCGATCTGATAAGACCCTGACTTAAAAGTGGCGTTAGCATTATAATTTCCACTATTGATCGCTGCTGCCATCGTCAAGATCTTCATGATCGAACCAGGTTCATAGGTGTCTTCTAACAAGATATTGCGCCACATATCATTTAGCCCTTCTCCTGTCTGAGGGTTAAATGTCGGACGTTGACTCGCCGCAATGATCTCGCCAGTCTTAGCATTCATCAAAACGGCTGTCATCGATTTGGGCTTATAAGTTTCTTGAGCTTTATTCATCAAAGTCTCTAAATAAGTCTGGGTCCGGGTATCTAAAGTGGTATAAACATTGTCACCATCTTTAGCGGGCTTACTTTGCGATTTAGAATTAGGTAAAGTCGTCCCGCGTGAATCAATGGCGAGCTTATTGACTCCGTTGACACCTTTTAATTGCTTTTCAAAAACTTTTTCTAAGCCCATGACCCCAACTAAGTGAGACTGTTCATTTTCCGCTAGCCCAACTAAGTGGGACGCAAAAACTCCATTAGGATATAACCGGGCTTGAGCAGGCGTAAATTTGATCCCACTGATCTTAGCGGCCTCGATCTTCTTTTTAGTCTCCATTGAAATATGCTTACCTTTACTCCCAAGCTCAACTTGATAGAGACCATCGTCAGCATCAAAGAGCTTAAGTAGATCATCGTAATTCATCCCTAGATTTTGACTCAAGACCTTAGCAGCTTTAGCCTTTTGTGAATCTTGCAAATAATCTGGTTTACCTTCAAGAGTCTTCGCCGATTTAGACAAGATGATATAGATCGAATAAGTCGTCGTATCTTCTGCTATCGGTTGATTTTGTACATCATAGATCGTCCCACGTTTTGCTTTGATCTCAGTTTGTTCGGCATACATCGCCTGTGCTAATTTGGTCAGATTTTTTCCGTGAGCCGTGTGTGTCAAACCCACATAAAAAAAACGACCAATAAATGTAAGAAAGACGATGATGACGATGAAAAATAACGCTCTTCCAAAATAACTGCGATTTCGCGGGTCTTGTTTTACATTTATCTGCCGTTTTTTAGTACTCATTTGGTAACATTCCTTATGTTTTTATCATTCATTTGTAAACCAACATCCTTGGCGATCTCCATCAAACGTGTCCGGCTAGACAGTTCACTGATCTCCTCTTTCATGTTAGCATTTGAAGTCTGCAAAGTTGAGACTTTTTGATTGATATCTTGGATCGTTGCTTGGGTCTTGGTCACAGCTGTATTCGACCAGATCACCAAACATGACATGACCACTAATAACACACCTAAAGCGATCGCTGCATTGCGTTCTTGCTTAAAATACATTTTTCGCAATTGCCCAGTTGTATTTTGTGGTTGCTGATCTAGCGTAGTTTTTGTCTGTGTTACTTGAGGTGTTTCAAGTTTTCTTGCTGCTTGTGCCAAAGTCTCACATCCTTTACTTTAATTTTTCAATTGCTCTTAATTTAGCCGAGTGCGCCCGATGATTAGCTTCAAGTTCCGCTGCAGACGGTAAGATCGGCTTGCGTGTTACCAATTTAAATTCTGGTTCAAGTTCAGCCGGAATAACGGGTAATCCAGCGGGAAGTTCAGGTAAACTCGCTTTTTCTTTGAACATCGTTTTAACTAAACGATCTTCTAACGACTGAAACGTGATCACACTGATCCGCCCACCAACATCAAGCACTTCAAACGCTTGATCTAAAGATTCTTCCAAGGCACCTAGCTCATCATTGACAGCTATACGGACCGCTTGGAAAACTTTCTTAGCGGGATGCCCCCCCTTGCGTCGGGCTTTAGCCGGGATCCCTGCTTTGATCAGTTCAACTAATTGACCGGTGGTTTCGATCGGTGCTTGTTGTCTAGCGGATTCGATCCGTCGAGCGATCGATTTAGCAAATTTTTCTTCACCATAGCGCATGAAGATCCGAACTAGTTCTTGGTAAGACCAATCATTGATCACCGTTTTAGCAGTCAAAGCTTGACTTTGATCCATCCGCATATCTAGGGTTGCATCGTGTTGGTAACTAAAGCCACGTTCACCTACATCAAATTGGGGGGAAGAAACACCTAGGTCATATAAGATCCCGTCAACTTTAGCGATCTGTTGCTCTGCTAAACGTTCCTTTAGATCACGAAAGTTACTTTTGATAAAGGTCAACTTTTTGCTAGCTAACTCATTTTGTAAACGCTTGGTATTATAATCGATCGCGGTTTGATCTTGGTCAAACGAAAACAATTTGCCCTTATCTGAAAGCTTTGACAAAATTAAACTGGTGTGACCTCCACCACCTAAAGTACAATCGACGTATACGCCGTCTGGTTTGATATTGAGTTGTTCAACTGCTTCCTCTAATAATACAGTCACATGATTAAATTCCGTCATTTTCTAATTCCTACAGCTTTCATCTTTCTTGATCCCAATGTATAACTGTGATTTAAAAACGATCACCAAAATATGTACTAAATATATGTTATACAATTAGATATTACCATAGTTCCACACTTTGAACCACAATAATCACTAACAAATTCGCGATTTTTATAAAACGTTTTAGATATGTACTAAATATTAGCTTGTTTGCATTTAAACTCACATAATACCTAAAAAGCTTGCGATCTCGATCAACAATAAAATAATGTACATCCCCACGATAAAAATATCTAAAGTCCGCCAGTAGATCACAAAAAAACGGCGGACCCGAAAGTCATCTTCGGTATACACTAAATACACTGTCAAAACTAGCCCAAAAGCACTAGCCGCAAATGCTAAAAACGGTAATAACGAAAGCCCCGTTAAAGTGACCGAAAGCCCGTGGATCCCTAGTAATAATACAAGCATCATGATATCAATGATCCTTAGGCGTTTAGGCCAATATTTAGCGAAATTCTTCTTTAAAAATGTCAATGCCATCCAAATGATCAAAATGACAATTGGCATGATATACCACGTTGCGATCGCTGTAAACATCACTACCATCCTCAATTAAAAATATTACTCCTATTATACCAAGCATTTTTGCTACAAATCAATTATAGACCCATCAAAAACAAAGAAATCTTAACGCTTCAGCAAAAGAAAATGATAGCTCACTTGTACTGTGATATTTGACAGCAACTAACCTTTAAAGGTATAGTATAGTAAAAATCGGAAAGGTGTCGAGTACCGTGAGAGAAAAAAAGAAACGCACAACATTTCAAAAGATCACCATGGTCGTCGTTTGGCTTATGTTGATCTTCACACTGGGTAGTGTGATCCTCGGCTCACTTAGTGCTTTCTTCTAAAAGTAATGATGAACTAAAAAAGAACAGCCCCAAAAATCGGGCTGTTCTTTTTTAGTTCATATATTTAGCGACAAAAGTTCCAATCTTATCAGTATATACCGTTGGATCTTGATAATAAGACATTCCATGGGCTGCACCTTTTACGACCCATAATTTCTTTTTACCAGCACTAGCTTGATAATTTTCATACACCATTTCCGTTGGAACAAAACGATCTTTACTTCCGTGAATAAATAAGGTCGGCAATTTATTTTGTTTTAGTTGCTCAGTTGCACTTCCATTTTTGAAATTAAATCCGATAAATGGATGGGCCATCCAACTAGCTGTCGTCAAGATCGGTTCTTTAGGTAGACCAAATTGCGCACTCAATTGAGTCCCTAATTCTTCGTTGATCGATGAATAACCACAATCTTCAACGATGACTTTGACTTGTTTAGGTAGTTTTTCACCACTCATCATCATAACAGTGGCACCACCCATGCTCACTCCAAACAGACCGATCTTAGAATCTTGTCCCTTTTTAGCAATGAGCTGCTTGAGCCAATTTTGATAATCTAGCCGATCTTGCCAACCAAAAGTGATATAGCGGCCCTCACTTCTACCTGCTCCGCGATCATCAGGCGCTAAGACATTGTAGCCTAGATCATGAAACATCCGAATGTAACTTGCCATCAGCAAGCTATTTTCACGATAACCATGAGCGATCACGATCGTCTCATTTGTCACTTTTTTAGCAGGTACATAGCGCGCCTTTAACGTCAACTTACCATCAGCTGACTTTTCTGTCCAAGTTTGTTGCTTAGTCTGGGCCAACCAGGCTTGATCTTTCTTCAAAAGTTCAGCTTTTTTAGGTGCTGGTGCCCCCAGACTGGCTGAATCACGCACAAAAGCATAATTAACAAGATAACCATTTACTCCTACATAGATCAACAATAATAGTCCAATTATCCCAATAATGATCTTTTTCCTGTGTTTTTTCATCTTTCTTTCCTTTTGACCTACAAGATCGGTGACAACAATCTTGAAAAGTATTGTTTAAATTTACGCCAACGTGACTGACTTTCAAAATATTCTGGTGTTAATTTTGTACACTTAGCTAGATCAGCTTCAAAAAGTTCCTTTAGTTTAAGCGCCAAATTACGATCATATCCAAAAGCGTTTGCTTCAAAGTTTAATTTAAAACTTCTAAAGTCAAGGTTAGCTGAACCAACTGAAGTTATCTGTGAATCGACGACAAATGTCTTAGCATGTAAGAAACCATCATCATAGGTGTAAACTTCGACACCGCTGTCGACCAAAACTTTAGCATAATATTCAGTTGCTCGGTAAACAAAAGCATGATCTGGCATACAAGGGATCATGATCTTGACTTTGATCCCAGATAATGCAGCTACGACTAACGCTTCTAACACCGAATCGTCTGGTATCAAATACGGCGTTTGAATGTAAATGTAGTCGTTTGCCCCGCTGATCAATTTAAGATAACCCTTCTTGATCGCTTCAACTTCACTATCCGGTCCTGAAGAAATGACCTGTAGCCCAACATTTCCCTTTTGTCGTTGCAATGGGAACAAACTTTCATCATATTTAACTGGTTCTTTACCGCGAATATTCTTGATCGTTGCGTTCCAATCCATCAAAAAGCGTGATTGCATGGCAATAACAGCATTACCGACAACGCGGAGATGCGTATCGCGCCAATGACCAAATTTCTTAGAACGACTGAGATATTGATCACCAATGTTAAAGCCACCGATATAGCCGATCTTACCATCAATGATCGCTAATTTACGGTGCTCACGATAATTGATCCGTGGACTATGGATCCAAGCTTTCTTATAAGCAAAGAATGGCTCAGCCTCGCCACCAAGCTTTTCCAATTCATCAAAGAAATGCCGTTTTTGCCCCCGCGAGCCCATGCTATCATAGATCACGCGGACTTTAACACCACGCTTGGCTGCTGCTTCAAGACTGGCTAAGATCTTATTACCGATCCGGTCACTGAAAAAGGAATAATATTCTAAGTGAACGTGATGCTTTGCAGCATCAATATCGGCTAGTAGTTTAGCAAACTTATCATGACCATCATCGTAAATATCGACTTTATTATTTTTGGTCAAGATCGCTTGATCAGTTTCAAGCAACAAGCGGACCGTTTGGCGTACTTCTGGCGTACGCAATCCTTTTGGTAAGAGTTCTTCATCTTGCCATTGTTCTTTTTGCAATTCAACGAGCTGAGCGATCCCAAGCCGTTCTTGCATCTTTAGGTCAAACATCTTTTCTTTGGAGATCTTTTTACCAACTAGTAGATAGATCCCAAAACCGATCACTGGCAATAAATTGAGCACCAATAACCAAGCCCAAGTTGCTGTAATATCACGTTCTTCTTTAAAAACTGTGATGATCGCTGTAATAACGTTCAATAGTAATATCACTATCAGCACACTAACTAATGTGTTCATTATTAAATTCTACCTCTCATTATATGATCATTAACCTAGTATACACCTTAGATTTAAGCCTGTCAGGGTCAGTTGGCATTTTCACCGAACCATTTACGATCTAAACGCTCTAACGTTCCATTTTCCTTTAAAACTTTAAACGCTTCATTGATTTTCTTTTGAAGGGTCTTATCCCCTTTGCGTAACCCGACTACAAAAGATTCAGACGCAAACCCAGCATTTTCTTTCCGATAACTAGCTGGATCTTTTTTGTGCGCGATATAGTAGTTGGCATAAACACTATCGATCAATAGGCCTTGGATCCGATCAGCATCTAGATCCATGAAAGCATTGTTGAATGTATCATATTGGATCGTTTCTTTTACATATTGTTTTAAAACTTTTGGTTCATCCAAGTAGGCTTGATAGCCTGAAGATCCACTTTGTAAACCTAAGATCTTTCCTTTCATGGCACTATCATTTATGATCTGTTGGCTTTTTTTACTTACTAAATATTGTTCGTTCTTTAGATATGGCTGACTGAAAGCCACATTTTTAGCTCGTTCATCCGTCTTCGTATAACCATTCCAGATCAGATCGATCGTTTGGTTACGCAATTCAGTTTCTTTCATTGACCAATCGATCGTCTGAAAATCAGGCGTGATCCCATATAATTTAAAGACTTCCTTAGCTAGATCGATATCATATCCAACGAGCTTGCCATCTTTTTGACGAAAGCCCATCGGTACAAAACTATCATCTAGTCCGATCACGACCCGCTTTTTTTGCTTGATCTGTTGCCAAGTATCGACCGTATCTGCTCTTTTTTTGACATCATTACAGCCCGAAACGACTAATAAGAGACTTAGACCTAAACCAAGCGCTAGTAATTTTAAATATCGTTTCATCTATCTCAATTCCTTTAATTAGCCAGTGGTTTTACACGTAAAATATCATCAGCGATCTCTTCAGCAAAATCAATATCGTGTGTGACGATGATCTGCGTCATTTTGTCTTTTTTCAGATCCAAAATGATCTCTTTGACAGTGTCTCGCAAACCCGGATCTAAAGCTGAAGTGGGTTCATCATAGCATAAGATCCGTGGCTTCATCGCTAAAGCGCGTGCGATCGCGACCCGCTGTTTTTGTCCGCCAGACAATTGCCAAGGGTAAAGATCCCCCTTATCTCCAAGTGCTAACTTTTGCAAAAGTTCTTGGGCTTCTGTTTGCACTTTTTTCTTGTCTTTTTTTAAGACCATCATTGGGGCTAACATCACATTTTGTAACACGGTCAAATGTGGAAAGAGATTATATTCTTGGAAGACAACACCGACCACCGCATCATTAGTGCTATTGACATATGGATCAAAGGCGATCCCATCCACCAAGATCTGCCCACTATCGATTTGTTCCAGCCCGCTGATGCAGCGTAAAAGTGTGGTCTTACCACCACCGGATTGGCCTACGATACATAAGATCTTGCCATCTTCTACAGTTAGATCAACATGATCTAAAATCGTCCTATCGCCAAATTTTTTAGTTACTTCCTTTAGTTCTAACATGTTGATCACTCCTTATTTCCAATAACTATAGTGCTGTTCGATCTTTTTCAAAACATAAGTGAAAAAGGCCGTCATCATCAAATACATCGCTCCCACCAATAATAATGGTACTAAAGTCACATCACGACTTGTCGCAACATTACCGGCCCGCAAGAGATCACCTAGACCGATCACGTAAACTAAACTTGAGTCTTTGACTAGGTTGATCACTTCATTACCAATGGAAGGGATCACGATCTTGATCACTTGTGGAGCTACGACTTTGCGGATCGTTTGCCAGTAACTCAAACGTAAAACTTTAGCACTTTCATATTGCCCTTTATCGATCGATTGTAGGCCCCCCCGAAATATCTCAGCAAAATAGGCTGTATAGTTCAAAATAAAGGCCACTAACGCAGCTTCATAACGCGGTAATACGATCCCTGTTCCTAACAGAGGGAGTCCATAAAAAACAAAGATCAATTGCAATAACAGCGGTGTTCCCCGCATCAGCCATACATAGATACCTAATATTTTTTGAAGTATCTTAAACCGTGACATCATCCCCAAGGAAACGATCAACCCCAAAGGCAACGAGCCAACTAAGGTCCAAAAAAATACTGATAAGGTCACTCCCATCCCTGAAATCAACGAGGGCATGACTTCCATGATATAATCCATCCCAAATTCCTCCATTTTTTAACTTACTGGTAAAAGTAAAACGCCCTCTTGGAATAATCCAAGAGGGCGTTTTACGCGGTTCCACCTCATATTTACTCCTTTCTCGCAAAAGGAGTCTCAGTGAGTTAACTTAACTCAAGTGTAACGGACTTCTGACCGGATACACCTACTGTTTATGTTCAGTGTACCAATTCACGGATGTGGTTCAAAAATACCACCTCTATCCTTTTCAGCTGCCGGATAATCTCTTTTTCAGGTAAACATTTTCTACTCTTCCGCTCAATATCGTTAAATAATTTTTCATAAAGATTACCATTTATCGGTAAAACTGTCAACAACAAATTCGCTTATTTGCGTTTGAACCAAGAACTCATCTTCTTAAAAAAGCCACCTTGTTCGTCTTCTTTAAGTGTCATCAACGGGATCGTCTCACCCTCTAAGCGACGTGCGATATTGCGATACCCCTTAGATGCTTCACTCTTTTCATCTAAGATAACAGGTTCGCCTTTATTAGAAAAACCAATTACATTATCATCATCAAAAACGATCCCGATCAATTTGATCGACAAATGACGCGTGATCTCATCCACATCCATCATCTGACCATCATGCATCATCTTCTTCTTGATCCGATTGATAATAAGCATCGGTGATTCTTCTAAATTTTGTTGTTCAAGCAATCCTACTACCCGATCAGCGTCACGAACTGCTGAGATCTCAGGGGTCGAGACTACGATCGCTTCATCAGCGCCAGCTACTGCATTAGCAAAGCCTTGCTCGATCCCAGCTGGACAATCGAGCAACACATAGTCAAATTCAGAGCGTAACTCATCAACGATCTGCTTGGCTTCTTTTGGTTCAAGTGCTGATTTATCTGTATTTTGAGCTGCAGGTAGCAGGAATAAATTATCACCAAAGCGCTTATCTTTGATCAAAGCTTGGGGTAATTTAGCTCTACCTTGCGCCACATCAATAATGTCGTAAATGATACGATTATCTAAGCCCAAAATAACATCTAGGTTCCTTAAACCGATATCTAGATCGACTAAACAGACCTTTTTGCCCATCAAAGCCAAAGCAGCTCCGAGATTAGCAGTCGTCGTTGTCTTACCAACACCGCCTTTCCCCGATGTAATAACGATCGATTTTCCCATTTAAAACCCTCCTATTTGTGTAAAAATTTTAGGCCTAAGTGTTTTTAATTCAGCAAGCGTCGTATAACTTAAAGCATGCAGGTCATTGACATAAGCAACGACTTTATCAGCTTGCATATCTGGCTCGATGATATCCACTAGATCACTGATCCGAACTTGTTGGGCCTGTTTAAAATTCCCAGCGATAACCGCGATCACATTATCATTGTAGCCAGCATGTAAGATCCCTTCGACATTTCCTAAAACAAAGATACTTCCGGTCGCTTGTAAAATACCGCCCTTATGGATATTACCTAGAAACAAGACATCGCCTTTGATCAACTTGACTTGACCATTACGGATCGTATCACTATTGACATGAACTGTATGTTCCTCCATAAATTCAAGTGCATCTTTAGTATCTACCACATCGGAAACAAACTTATAGATCGAAAAACGAGGATAATTGCCAACCAACGCTTCGATCTTTTGCTTTTGTTTTGCACTCAACAAGCGTCTTTTGGTATTGACCGTAAATGAGATCTGTTTTTCTTCACCGACAGTATCTAGTTGTAGTTTTCGAAATAGGTCTTTTAATTCGGATAGAGCTTGATCAAAATCTGCATTATCACGTATGATCAGTTCATATCCATCTTTGTAGCCCTTTAACACAGCTGCCTGCATCAGCTTGCACCTTCCTTATTTATCGAGAAGAATACTTCTCAAAGAAATTTTTGACTGGGATAAATAATAGCGAAAATACCGCCAAGTTATACGCCAGTGACGGCCCTAAAGTTTGCACCACAAAATCAGCTGAACCAGTTGTCGTCAGACCGATCAATGAGTTGGCCCAATATGCTACAGCCGTAACAAGCGTAACATCTATCAGATATATTAATAGTACCACAATAAAGTTAGAAGTGAAAAAACGATACACTTCGCGATTCAAATAAACGATCAAAGGAAAAATGACCATAAAGATCCCTAAGATCCCCGTGTAGTACATGTCAAAAATCACCCCAGCAATAAATGCCCACAACATCAAACGGTCAACTTCGCCATAGAAGATCGCCATTACTAGCCATAGCAAAGTCAAACGACTCTCGATCGAAAGTGAACTTGTAAAAAAATACTGGGCATATAAGCTACTAAGCGTCCCATCCAAACCGATGCAAATGATCAACCCTAGCGGAAAATAATATTTTAGCTTGGAATTTGCCATTATTATGCCCCCTAGTCTGCACGTTTAGCCACAGTCACAACATTAAGATCTGTCATATCAGCAGCTGGCTCAATATAAACTTTTGTTGCTAAACCATCATCATCGTCTGTTGTTTTGACAACTTTTCCGATCAATAAGCCCTTAGGTGTATTACCACCCATCCCAGAAGTAATGACCTCTGTATTCTTCTTGATCTTTTTCTTAGATGTGATCTGTCCCATGATCAACTGATTTTTTTGTTTGTCATAGCCAGTGATCAAACCGTTGATCACTTCACCGTCACTTTCTAGCTGGACTGCAAAACGGTTGGCTGAATCATTTTGCGTCGTGAGCAATTCGACTTTACTATTAGTCTTATTGACCTCAACAACACGTCCGACTAAACCCTTACGTGATAAAACAGCAGCATTTTTAGTCACACCCGCAAATGATCCCTTCGAGATTATGACCTGATTTTGCCAAGAAGAAGGTGTCCGAGATAAAACATGGGCACTGATCTTTGAATAATCAGTCAAGCTTTCATCTAATTTCAACTGTTCTTTTAATTGTTTATTTTCCTTACGTAAGGTCTGATTTTCAACTTTATCGGCTGCCAAACTATCGATCTGTTGCTTTAGCTTTTGATTTTCCTCATACGTGTTGAGTAGATCAGAAACAGAGCCCCCTACATGGGCAACTGCAGCAACTGGAAAACTAATGACTCGGTCAACTAGACCGAAAGCTTCATTGCCAAACTGTTGCACAAATGTTGGCATCGATCGATTATTACGCACTGTGATCGAAAATGCGATCAGTAAAAAACTGATGATCAAAGCGACCAGTGTAATAACAAGTTTTTTATTGAAAAAAAACTTTTGCATAAAAAACCTCCTGAACTCGATAAGATCCACATTAAAAATTAAGAGGCTGGACGACTAAACCCCAACCTCCTAACTTTAGACTTTAACCGCCTATTTATCTTTTCTTCATTACATCAATGCTTTTAAGTGATTCGCCTGTCCCAACAGCCACACAGTCAAGTGGATCTTGCGCCACGAATACAGGTACTTTTGTTGCTTCAGAGATCACATCTGGTAAGTGGCGTAATAACGCACCCCCACCAGTCAAAACGATCCCATGGTCGATCACGTCAGCCGCGATCTCAGGAGATGTTTCTTCTAATGTTTCTTTGATAGCTGTGATGATCTCTTGCACTACTTCTTGGATCGCTTCAGCTACATCTTCTGGACGGATCTCGATCGTCTTAGGTAGACCCGTTACTAGATCACGTCCACGGATCGTTTGGCTATCTAATTCCTTAGCAGCTTCAACAGAAGCAGATGCAACGTTGATCTTTAATTGTTCAGCTGTACGTTCACCGATCAACAAGTTGTAATTTTTACGTACATAGTAGATGATCGAATCATCGATCTTGTCACCAGCCATCCGGATCGAACGGCTGGATACGATCCCACCTAAGGAGATCGTGGCAACGTCAGTCGTCCCACCACCGATATCAACGACCATGCTACCGGTTGGATCCATAACTGGTAGACCGGCACCGATCGCAGCTGCAAATGGTTCTTCGATCACGTATGCATCTTTAGCTCCCGCAACTCGAGTAGCATCGATCACAGCACGCTTTTCAACTTCAGTTACACCACTAGGTACACAAACCATAACATATGGCTTAGCAGTCTTACTACCAACAGCTTTTTCAATATAGTATTTCATCATGGAAACAGTTGTATCATAATCCGCAATGACACCGTCTTTCATTGGACGGATCGCTACGATACTTGCTGGTGTGCGCCCGATCATATCACGCGCTTCTGAACCAACAGATACGACTTCGCCAGTTTTAGTATTTTTAGCTACGACAGAAGGTTCGCGTAACACGATCCCCTTATTTTCAGCATAAACGATCGTATTAGCAGTCCCTAAATCGATCCCGATATTTTTTGTTCCGATTCCGAACACGTTGTTTCATCCCTTCGCAAACTCTAAATGAGTACTTAATTCAAGATATTTTAATTGTAACATTGAATTGCTGTGTTTCCAACATATTTTCATGTTTTTACCTTGGCAATGACAATTAAAAAGAAAAACTTTTGATCCTTTTTTGAAAAAAATTTCATCTTGCTCGAGCAGTTGCTCCAGCTAGCAAAAAATTTTATAAATTGTTGAAATTGATCATCTTCAATTTCAGTATTATATCATAAATCAAAGCTTAATTTTTATTTAACCTAGATAAATTTTCATTTCAACTAATTTTTTTAAAATATCTTAACCTTTATAGAATCGTGACTAAAGCTGCTTGAAATCCCTTTTTACCCTCAACTTCAACGAATTCGACTCTTTGACCTTCTTCTAAGATCTTGTAACCTGATTTTTCGATCGCCGTATAGTGGACAAAAAGATCCTCTTTTGGCGCATTATCAGGAGTAATAAAACCGTAACCTTTATCCTTATTAAAGCGACGTACTGTTCCTTGTAACATAAAATCCACCTATCTAATTAATATTTTTTCTTCACGCATACTCAAATATGTATGCCCACCAACAATAATGTGATCCAATAAAGCGATCCCTAAAAGCTCGCCACATGCCTGTAAACGTCTAGTCAAGGCGATGTCATTTGGGGAAGGCGTCACCTGCCCACTAGGATGATTATGGACCACGATAAAACGGGCCGCACTGTACTTTAGTGCCAATTTCAAGATCTCTCTTGGATGGACTGTAGCTTCATTTAGCGTCCCCACAAAGATCTCTTCTTGGGCTAAGACCTGATTTTTAGTATCTAAATAAACGCCCCACAGCACTTCTTGTTTACGCATTGCCAACTTAGCACTCATATACTCACCGATCACCTTACTAGAACAGATCTGCCCCAATTCTAACGGTGGTTTTAAAGCATAGCGCTTAGCAAATTCACATAAAAGCAATAAATAATACTGGAGTTTAGCGTCAGCAGTCAGCTTATTTAAATCAGTGACTCCAAAATACTGAAGCTGCGCTAGAGCATCAGCCCGTGCAAAGTAGCGCTCGACTACTTGATCCGCTAATTGCTTATCCAACAAAAATTCCAATAATTCACTTAAAACGCTCTTATCTGTTAAATTTTTTAAATTCATTTTCAAGCCCCCTTACTTTATAAAATTCGCAAACGGAGCTAAAAATCATTTATTTTTTGATGAGATCTCGCACAGCAACTAGATCAGGCAAGATCGCCACGGTATGCTCTTTTTCATATGCGGTCGGCAAGATGATATCTGGCACCATAACGACTGGGATCTTAGCATTATTAGCTGCTTTGACACCATTCAATGAATCTTCAATGATCAAAGTTTCATTTTTAGCTGGACAGCCAGCTTTTTCCCACGCTTTTTCAAAGATCTCTGGTGCTGGCTTAGCATGGGTCACATCGTCAGCCGAAACGATATCAGCAAAGCGCCCTGAAATATTAGTCTTTTCCAAATAATATTCGATATCTTTTTTGAAATTGCTTGAAGCGATGACATAAGGGATATTTTGTTCATCCAAATAAGCAGCCAATTCTTTAAAGCCAGGTTTTAATTCTAATTTTCCGGCCTCTACGATCGGATAAACATTATCCATGCTCATCCGATAAAAACGGTCGACTAACTCACGACTACCATAATCTTTAGTCATCTGGGCAAGCATCGGTTCTGTCCCTGCTCCGATAAATTGCTTATAATACTTTAAAGTGTAATTTGGCATTTGGAGTTTTTCAGCTGCTAGCTTATTAGCTTCAAAATATACTTTTTCAGAATCAAATACGACACCATCCATGTCAAAGATCACTAATTTTAAATCCATCTTATATCCTCACGATCTAAATAAAATAATTTCTTACTTCCGATACAAAATACAACGAACCCGTAAATAATAGCATATCATCGCTTGAGATCTCTTGCATTACCTCAGCCAAAGCTTCTGGCCACGCTTCATAAAAACGGCCTTGCTCATGACTGACTGCACGTGGCGCATCAAAACTGACTGTAAACAGCTCGACATTTGGTAACTGCTCTAATTCAGCTACCATAGTCTTAGCCTGCTTATCAGCCAAGACCGAAATGATAACATAGATCTGTTTATCGGCAAAATTATGTTTTAATGTTTGAACTAATTGCTGGATCGCATCAGCATTATGTGCTCCATCCAAAACGATCAACGGCTCATCATTTATCTTTTCAAAGCGTCCAGCCCAGGTCGTCTGTTTTAAAGCAGTTTTGATCTCTTTTAGCGTTGGCGAAAAGCCCTCTCTTTTAGCCAAGACCAAAAATGCACTTACAGCCAAACTAGCATTGGCAACTTGATATTGCCCTAATAATGAGATCGCTAGCTTAGCCTTGATCCCAAAGCCTTGATATGTAAAGCTTTCACCCCAAACACTAGCGCTTTTTTCAGGTAAGAACGTATAATCTACTCCTGCCTGATACAAAGGAGCATTTCTTTTTACAGCCTGTGCTTTAATAACAGCCAAACATTCTGGCACTAATTTTCCAACGACGACTGGCCGAGCTTGTTTGATGATCCCTGCTTTTGCTGTGGCGATCTTAGCTAAAGTATCACCTAGGATCTGAGTATGATCTAGCGCAACTTCAGTGATCACCGCTAACTCAGGAGTCAAAATATTAGTCGAATCATAAAGACCGCCGATCCCCACTTCAACGACCGCATAATCAGGTGCCATTTTAGCAAAATATAAAAACATCAGCATTGTGACAACTTCAAATTCCTTAGGTCCTTCACCAGCATATTCTTCATCAAGCCGTGAAATGACCGGTAATAATTCATTTAACAGCTCGACCAACATCTGATCACTGATCGGTTCACCATCAAGCGCGATCCGTTCGTTAAAACGCGTGATATAAGGCGAAGTGAAGGTCCCGACCCTAAAACCTTGACTTTGCAAAAGTTCACTTAAAAAAGCAACAGTCGACCCTTTGCCATTAGTCCCTGTAACATGGATGAACTTGGTCTTTTTTTGTGGATCGCCCAAATAATGAGCAAAACGGCGCATCCGTTCTAAGTCGGGGGACTTTGTAAATTTGCGACGTCCATGAATAAATTCGACCGCCTCAGTGTAGCTTTTGATCTGCATCTTTTCGCCTCATTTACCTAAAAATATCTTATTTTAAGTATAACACAAACTACACAAAAAACGCTCACCGTAAAAGGCAAGCGTTGTTTAAAAATTAATCAACTTGAGCTTTTAGATCTTTGATCCGTTCGTTAGTTGCATTTAATTTTTCACGGTAACCCGCTAATTTTTCTTTTTCTTTAGCAACAACTTCAGCTGGTGCATTAGAAACAAAGCGTTCATTGCCAAGTTTCTTTTCACCACGTGTCACTTCAGATACTAATTTCTTAGCTTCTTTTTCTAAGCGTGCGATCTCTTCATTTAGATCGATCAGATCAGCTAATGGCAAGTAAACTTCAGCGCCTGTGATCACAGAAGTCATCGCTAAGGCTGGAGCTGTCACATCAGAACCGATCTCAAGATGTTTGGGATGGCAGAAGCGTTCGATATATTCTTGGTTGTTTTCAAAGACTGCTTTAGTCGTTTCAGAAGTCGTCTTGATCAAGATATCGATCGCTGAAGACATTGGTGCATTAACTTCGGCCCGGTTGTTACGCACTGCTTTGATCAATTCGATCAAGTTGTCCATTTGTTCTTTTGCAGCTTGATCATCAAATTCTGGGTGGTCAACTGGGTAAGCAGCTGTGACCAAAGATTCACCTTCATGTGGCATTTCTAGCCAAATTTGCTCAGTTACAAATGGCATGATCGGATGTAAGAGACGTAATGTTTGGTCTAAGATATAGCATAAAATGCTTTGCGTATTTTGCTTAGCCTTAGCATCATCACCCGTCAAGTTTTCCTTAGCCATTTCGATGTACCAATCACAGAAATCATTCCAGATAAAGTTGTAAAGTGCACGACCTGCTTCACCGAATTCATAGTTATCAAAGAGGCGAGTCACTTCTTTGACAGTATCATTCAAGCGGCTCAAGATCCACTTGTCAGCTAGTTGCCATTCTGCTTTAGCTGGCAAAGTAGCTGTCGTATCTTCATCAAGGTTCATGATCACAAAGCGACTTGCGTTCCAGATCTTGTTGATAAAGTTCCAGGCTGCATCCATCTTCGTATAGGAGAAACGAACGTCTTGACCTGGGGCTGAACCATTGGATAAGAACCAACGTAAAGCATCAGCGCCATATTTATCGATCACATCCATTGGATCGATCCCATTACCAAGTGACTTACTCATCTTACGTCCTTGTTCATCCCGGATCAAACCGTGGATCAAAACATCCTTAAATGGACGACGACCCGTAAATTCGATACTTTGGAAGATCATCCGTGAGACCCAGAAGAAAATGATATCATAACCTGTGACTAACGTATTAGTTGGGAAGTAACGCTTGAAATCAGGTGCATCCGTATCTGGCCAGCCCATCGTTGAAAATGGCCATAAAGCACTAGAGAACCAAGTATCTAAAACATCAGGATCTTGGTCCCAGTTTTCGATATCAGCTGGAGCTTTTTCACCAACATAAGTTTCCCCCGTATGCTTGTTATACCAAGCTGGGATCTGATGTCCCCACCATAATTGGCGTGAAATGACCCAATCATGAACGTTTTCCATCCATTGGGTAAAGGTCTTTTCGAAACGTTCTGGCACAAAGTCGACCCGATCATCAGAATCTTGGTTAGCCAAAGCAGCTTGGGCTAATGGTTTCATCTTAACGAACCATTGAGTTGATAACCTAGCTTCAACTGGAACACCCGTCCGTTCTGAGTGACCCACACTATGCGTGATCTTTTCGATATTTAACATGTAGCCTTGGTCTTCAAGGTCTTTAACGATCGCTTTACGGGCATCAAAACGATCCATTCCGTTGTATTTACCAGCCCGTTCGTTCATCGTTCCATCATCATTCATCGTGTTGATCCGTTCTAAGTCATGACGGTTACCGACTTCAAAGTCATTAGGGTCATGTGCTGGGGTGATCTTCACCATCCCTGTCCCAAATTCAGGATCAACATATTGATCGGCGATGATCGGGATATGGCGTCCTTGGAGTGGTAAGAGCACTTTCTTACCGACTAAGTCTTTGTAGCGTTCATCTTTTGGATTCACTGCCACAGCCACGTCACCCATCATCGTTTCTGGACGCGTCGTTGCGATCTCGATGTAGTCTTTGCCATTGAATGTCGTTCCATCAACGAATGGATATTTTACATGGTAAAAGGCCCCTTCATCATCTTGGTGGATAACTTCGATATCGGATAAAGCCGTCCGCGCCTTTGGATCCCAGTTGATGATGTATTCACCACGGTAGATCAAGCCTTTTTCATATAATTTTACAAAGACACGGCGAACAGCGTGGGATAAGCCTTCATCTAAAGTAAAACGTTCGCGGTCGTAATCCAAAGAAAGACCTAATTTAGCCCATTGTGCATGAATGATATCAGCATATTCGCCTTTCCATTCCCAAACTTTGTCGATAAACTTTTCACGCCCTAGATCGTAACGGGAGATCCCTTCTTCAGCTAAACGTGCTTCAACTTTAGCTTGCGTTGCGATCCCAGCATGGTCCATCCCAGGAAGCCATAAGGTATCAAAACCTTGCATCCGCTTTTGTCTGATCAACATATCTTGTAACGTTGTATCCCAAGCATGGCCCAAGTGTAACTTACCAGTTACGTTTGGCGGTGGGATCACGATCGAATATGGTTTAGCTTTTTGATCGCCATTTGGCTTGAACAAACCAGCATCGACCCACTTTTGATAACGTCCTGGTTCAATTTGACTAGGATCGTATTTGGTTGACATTTCGATGTCACGTGCCATTATTATCTTCCTTTCTTATCTTGACCGGATCTAAACAAAAAGGCACCGCCATCCGCTTAGGACGACAGTGCCGTGGTACCACCTAAATTGGGTTTTTACCCCTCTTTGATCTGCGTTAACGAATAGATATCCGGTCTTACTTACTTAGTTTCAGTAGGACAGCTCACAAGCTACTATCTGATCGGCTGTTAAAGCGTCACACCCACCCGCTTCTCTCTGAAAACAGTTTGCGATCAAATCCTCTTGTTCAAAGCTTATAGATGTATTTTAGCCTTGAAATACGGACGCGTCAAGCGCTTTTTACAGCAACTCTGCGAAATCTGCTTGTTTTTCGTTCATAAATTCATCACCGATCTTGACATCTGTGATCGTGATATTTTCCATTGCACGAGCTAACAAACCTTCAACATCAAGGCGTTCTTCGTAATAACGTGCCTTATCGATCTTTGGTTTAGTCTTAGGAGCAGGTGGCGCAAAGATCGTACAGCAATCTTCAAATGGTTGAATAGAAAGATCGAAGGTATCGATATCTTGAGCGATCTTGATGATCTCATTTTTATCCATCGAAACTACTGGACGTAAAACAGGCATCGTCGTTACATCATTGATCGCAGCCATACTTTCCAATGTTTGTGAAGCAACTTGCCCTAGAGCTTCCCCGTTAAAGATTGCTAAACCATTACGTTTTTTGGCGATCATTTCACTTAAACGCAACATAAAGCGTCGTTGGATCGTCATCAAGTAACCAGATGGGACTTTTTCTTTGATCGTTTCTTGGATCTCAGTAAACGGTACTGCGATAAATTGGATCCGACCAACATATGGGGTCAACTTAGCAGTCAATTCCTTAGCCTTATTCAAAGCTTGCTCACTGGTATATGGCGGGCTAAAGAAGTGGACCATTTCAATATCCACGCCACGTTTCATCGCTAAGTAACCGGCAACTGGCGAGTCGATCCCACCAGAAAGCATCAACATAGCTTTGCCTGCTGTCCCGACTGGAAGACCACCGGCACCATCGATCGTTTCAGAAGAAAGATAGATCCCATTAGCTCGAACCTCAACTCGTAAGATCATATCAGGCTCTTTCATCTTGACTTTGATCCCTGGGACCGTCTTTAAGATGTGGCCCCCCAACATATCATTTAATTCGTTGGTATCGTATTGGAAGTTATGATCAGAGCGACGCGTGTTGATCTTGAAAGTCATTCCTTCGTGGAAGCGTTCAGCCACCATTTGTGTAGCGACTTTCTTGACCTCTTCGACATCGCGAGCAACGCGGATCGAAGGTGAAAAGTTTTGGATCCCAAAAACTTGTTTCAAACGTTCCATGACTTTAGTCGAGTCTTCGCCATTTAATTGGATATGCATCCGATCACGATGAGCTTTGACCACTAACTCTGGAAAATCATGCATTGCTTGTCGGACATTGAAACCCAAGCGATCGATAAAGTTACGTCGGTTTTTACCCTTAGTTGAAAGTTCGCCGTAACGAACCATAATTTCTGTATATTGCATCTTGCTTCCTTTCTGTTTTTACGAATTGATCTTTAAAAATTTTTGATAGATATCATCGAAGATCTGATTGAATTTATCTGCTTGCGCCATTGTATTATTTTCATCTAAGCTGACACGTACAGCCGATGTGGCGATCTTATCATCGACTTGCATGGCGTGTAAGGTCGATGAAACTTGACCTTTTTTAGATGAGCACGCACTAGTCGTTGAGATAAAGACGCCTTGATCTTCAAACGCATGGACGATCGTTTCACCTCGCACGCCTGCGATTGCAAAACATAAGATATGTGGCGCAAACTTATCATCTAACTGTGAAAAAAGCGTCACTTTATCAAACGCTTGTAAATGCCCAAAGATCTTTTGTCGGATCGCTTGTTCATGCGCAACATTTTTTGTTTCATTTTCCAGCAACAAGCGTAAGGCTTTAGCCATTGCAGCGATCGCCGGAAGATTCTCTGTACTACTGCGTAAATTCTTCTCTTGGCCACCACCAGATAAAAGTGGTGCTAATTTCCGCCCAGCTTTCTTGTACAAAAAGCCCACACCACGAGGAGCATGGAATTTATGACCAGAAAAAGTTACTAGGTCGACTCTTTCATCCATGATCAGATCAGTTAGCCCTTTACCTACCGCCTGAACTGCGTCGACATGAAAATGAACTTTAGGATGATCAGCTAAAACGCGTGCGATCTCTTTTAGCGGTTGGATCGTTCCGACCTCGTTATTGACT
This sequence comes from Ligilactobacillus murinus DSM 20452 = NBRC 14221, assembly GCF_001591685.1. Taxonomy (GTDB): domain Bacteria; phylum Bacillota; class Bacilli; order Lactobacillales; family Lactobacillaceae; genus Ligilactobacillus; species Ligilactobacillus murinus. The sequence continues at coordinate 164,344 of NZ_BCVJ01000001.1, forward strand.
GCCATAACTGAGACTAAGATAGTATCTTTGCGTAAAGCTTGCTTTAGATCTAAAACAGATACTCGCCCATTTTCATCAACTGGTAGATAGGTGACTTCAAAGCCTAACTTTTCGAGCTGTTTCATCGAATTAAGCACTGCTGGATGTTCAACTTGTGTCGTGATCAAGTGTTTACCATAGATCCCTTTTTCAAGTGCTGTGCCTTTGATCGCCCAATTGTCGCCTTCCGTACCCCCACTAGTAAAAAAGATCTCTTCTTTTTGACACCCAAGGAGTTCTGCGATCTGTGCTCTAGATTGTTCAAGTAGATTATAGGCATTTTCACCCATTTTGTGTAACGATGAAGGATTACCCCAGATAGCTTCACTGACTTTCGTATAGGTCGTTAAAACTTCTGGGTGAACTTTTGTCGTTGCACTGTTATCAAAATATATCATGCTGACCCCTCTTTAATAATTTAACTTACTTATTGTAATTTATAATCACCAAAAGTACAAATTAATTTGCCATTACAAATTATAAGGACTAAAGCTTAGTTGTGCAACTTAGCTTTAGTCCTTAGTAGATATTTAGATAACTTCGCGCCGGTTATTTCCCGCCTTATAGTCGTTTTCGATCCGTTTATAACAGCCTGGCTCAACGGTCTCAAGTGCCTCAGAGATCACATCTAAGGCCCCCATATAGTCATAATTCTTATTGAAAAGCTCGACTGCGTGGGCATATGCAGAGGCGACCTCCGGATAGCGTGTGCGATAGCGGTTGGAATATTGCAACATTGCTTCGGTCAAAGTCGAACTATCGATGATCTCTTGGGTCTTTTGCGCCAAAACGTCAAGATCTGATTGCGTATTGATCAGATCACGGGCGATCTGTTCCATATCGATCTGGATCTTATTTAAGTCTTGATCCAAACTTTCGATCTCACGTCCGACCTTGAAGAAATATTCAATGTAATCATTGGGAAGACCTGGTAAATTCAAGATCTCGATCTCACGTTTCAAACGGTGGATATCATTATCAAATCCTTGAACTGCCGCTTGCGCTTCTTTTTCTTCTTCAAAGAGATCAGCCACGCTTTCACCGAGCTCTTTTTGCTTGAGCTCGATCTTCTTTAATGCCTCCAGATCAGCTGTTTGTTGATTTAAAACTTCAGAATAGATGACCACATCTTTTGATTTAGCTTGCATATAAGCGGTAAAGCGTTTGTCGATCTTCATTAATTGTTCATTTAACGCATGCGCTTCTTCCATTTCATTATGGTTGAGCGTGTAATTTTGACTCAAACGATCTAATTCGATCAATAACTCTTTTTCTTGATGCTTGGCATGTTCGATAAAATCCGCTAAATGCTTTTCTTGCCGCGTCACCTTAAGTCTAGCGTTGTACTCATTTTCCATGATGTCATAAGCTTCATCGATCATATCAGCGATCTGTTGATCAAGGGCTTCAGCTTTAGGTACATCGGCTTGCTTTAAATTAGCTTCATTTTCTTTACACTTTTGCTCGATAGCTTCTAAGTGTTTAGCCAGATCCTTTTTAAAGCCATATTTTTCAGTTTGTAATTTGGAATAGCCAGCTTTTAATTCCTGCAACTGTTCTGGGAAAATATTCTTTAAATTGCGATAGATCGGGGGCAATTTCTTTAGCGCGATCTTCAATAAACGTGTTTGTTGCTTGAGCTTTTCTAAAAGTTCACTTGATTTAGCATAGTCACCTTCTTCAGTCACCTTAGAATACTCATCAAAATCTTTTTCTAATGTTGCTAATTCTTTTTCTAGCTCATCGATACTTGGCCCATAAGAAAAATTCTTTGCCAATAAAGTCTTTCTGATCTTTTGATACTCTTCTTTGAGTTCACTGATCGCTTTTTTGTGGATCTCAGCAGTCTGCTTGATCTCAGCTAATTCAAGCTTTAATTGCTCATATTGTTGCTTGGCTTTAGCTAACTGAGCTTCATTTCGCTTGAGCTCACCATTGATCTTCCAAAAGCGGTAATGCTCTAATTCAGCTTGCAACTTATTCAAATACTCTGAGATCTCAGGTAATTGTTGGTTCACCAAAGCATAATAGGAGTGTTCTACTGCTTCAAATCCACTTAAACTATCTCCTGATAATGTCATTTTTTTAACTTCTGCGAGTTCTTCCTCAAGTGGTGAGTCGAGGATCTCTTCTATGCTGCTTTTAGCTTTTGTGATCCGTTCTTCAAATGAACGCTGAACGAAAAGTACGCTTGCATAGATTGCGACCGCAACTAATACAATTGTAACTAAAACTATTACCATCTGATGTCCCATCCTTTAAATTGCTAGCTTAAACTTTATCACTTGCCAGAATCGGCAATTACGTATAAAATCTAAAGCTAATTATATCATAGTTACTGATATTGATACACTATAAACGCTATGATCGACATGGAGGAAATAAAATGTCTATTTTAAGTGCACAAATCGATGCTTTATTGGAAAATGAAACCAATCAGACCGCTAATCTCGCTAATGCTTCAGCTTTGTTGAATGATACACTAAAAGACATCAACTGGGTCGGTTTTTATCTCTATGATGAAACGGCCGATCAGCTTGATCTTGGGCCTTTCCAAGGTAAAGTTGCTTGTATGCATATCAAAAACGGAGCTGGTGTTTGTGGTACTGCCTTCCAAACCGGTAAAGTCTTACGCGTCGCCAATGTCCATGAATTTGTAGGACATATTGCTTGTGATTCAGCTTCAAATTCCGAGATCGTCTTGCCCCTGATCAAAGATGGTAAAAAAATCGGTGTTTTAGATATTGATTCACCTAAATTAGATCGCTTTAGTGCTGAAGATGAAGTTTTACTCAGTGAATTTGTCGAAACACTATGTAAACATCTCTAAAATGGAGGAAATTATGGAAAAACATCTAACTGGTTTTACCAACATCCAAAAACTCGATCCTGAGATCTTGGTCGATCTAAAATATGCTACGACCGATAACTTTACCGGACAGATCATCTATGATTTCACTACAGCGATCGCCCGCACTGGAACAGCCCATAAGTTGGCTAAAGCTAGTGAACTTGTCAAGGCAAAAGGGTATCGCCTTAAAGTCTGGGATGCCTACCGTCCAGTTTCAGCCCAAAAGCGTCTCTTTGAAGTCTACCCTGACCCAAATTTCGTGGCAAAACCTGATCCAAATTTCAGTCATCAAAAAGGTGTGACCTTTGATCTGACTTTAACCGATCTTAAAGGCAATGATATGCCGATGCAAACAGCATTTGATGACTTTTCTGTATCAGCTTTTCGTAACGCTGACCGGACCGCTGAGCAAGAAAAATACTACACCATCCTAAACGATGCGATGACTCAAGCTGGATTCGTGGGTTACGAAAATGAATGGTGGGATTATCGTGATAGTCAAATGGATGAATACGGTCCCCTGACTGCCGATCCAAATGACTATTAAATGACCGGATGAATAACGAAGAAGACTGTGACATAAGTAGTTTTTCGTATTGTATATACTAATAAGAACCAGTATTTTCAAGATAAAGAAAGACATCTTCAAATTCCAACGTTTAGAATTTGAAGATGTCTTTTTACTGATGTCACAGCTTCTTGTTTGTGTATAGCCATAAATAAGAAAATAGCAATCAGCTACTATTCTACAATTCCCCTAAAAAAAGAGGAGAGCGCCTTACATAGTAGTTATAACATAAATCAACCTAGCTTACTTTGAAAAAATCATCAAGCACACTACATACGCTACTTAGTTGATCCTATGGCTGTAATAGTTTAGCAAAAGCTTCTTGAGTCATGTCTGGAACTACCCGTTGTCTATGCAATTCATATTTCCCCTGTTCTGCATTAGCTAACCCTGGTTGAGTCGTCAAAGCTAGCTTATATCCACTTTCCTTAGCTACTTTTGGTGAAACTTCATTATAGCGGCCTACAGGATAGACCAACAAGTCTGGCTTTTGATGTAGATTTTGCTTCAACCAAGTCCGTGAGGCTTGCATCTCTTCTCTTTGTCCTGCTTCATCAAGTCGATCCAATTCTTGGTGATTTTGAGTATGGCTAACAAAGCTGACCCACTTACTTTTCTTCATTTCTTTGATTTGTTTTAAAGTTAGCATCCCTTGGGTGTCGATTTTGCTTGTGATCAAACCGATCGTTGCGTGAATGTGATATTTCTTCAAAAGCGGATAGGCAGCGGTATAATTATTTTCATATCCGTCATCAAAAGTCACCATCACAAGTTTCTTGTGCTTTTTTGGTACTTTATTTTGCACCAAGATCTTATACGCTTCAGCTGGCGTGACTGTATAATAGCCCTGCTCATGTAAATATTTCAACTGTTGTTCTAGCTGCTCAGGTGGTACACACAAACCATTTCCCGGCTTATTTTCCACACTATGATACATCAAGATCGGCAAATTGACTGGTGTATTGATCTTCTCCCATTTAGTGGTATATTTTGAGCTAGCAAATACGCTTTGTGTCAATAATACCCCCATTAACACGAGTGCTAGGCAAAATAAAATAAAACGTTTAAACATTTTTCTCCCCCAGTATATTAAGTTATCTTAAACAAATATTATACTCCATTTGTACAAAAATAGCTTGTTTATTTTCACTTGACACCAGCTTTGATAATTGCTACAATAGCGTTTGTGTAAAATAATGCAGCAGTGAGCGGTAAGCTCGTCAACATTTTATTGCCAATTTGGTTCGCCAAGTACCCCTTCGGCTGCAAGGGTGAAAGTCGCAAAATAAAATGCACGAATACTAAACTCACACATTATTTTACTCCAAACAAAATATTGGAGGAATTTTTAATGTCTCGTTATACAGGTCCTTCCTGGAAAGTTTCCCGTCGTTTAGGGATCTCTCTTTCAGGTACAGGTAAAGAATTAGCTCGTCGTCCATACGCACCAGGCCAACATGGTCAAAACAACCGTCGTAAGTTATCTGAATACGGTTTGCAATTGCGTGAAAAGCAAAAGCTTCGTATGACATACGGTTTATCTGAACGCCAATTTGCTAACCTTTTCTTAAAGGCTGGTAAGATCCGCGAAGGTAAGCACGGTGACAACTTCATGGTATTGTTGGAACGTCGTTTGGATAACGTTGTTTACCGTTTAGGTTTGGCTACAACTCGTCGCCAAGCTCGCCAATTGGTAAACCACGGTCACATCACAGTTGATGGCAAGCGCGTGGATATCCCTTCATACGAAGTAAAGCCAGGCCAAGTTATCTCCTTGCGTGAACGTTCAAAAGACTTGAAAGTTGTTAAGGAAGCTTTGGAAGCAATCGTTGGTCGTGTGCCATTTGTTTCCTTTGACGAAAACACAATGGAAGGTTCATTAGTTCGTTTACCAGAACGTGACGAACTCGATGCAAACATCGACGAATCACTCGTTGTTGAATACTACAACAAACTTTAATATCAATTTCGATATTATCTCAGAGCTCAGTTTTGGCTGGGCTCTTTTTATTTTATTTAAAAGTTTGCTATACTTTACCATAGAAAGGTGGTTATAAGATGAGTGGATCAGATGAACTGCAAAATCATATGAATAAAGGGATGTATGGTACACCCCAACTCAAGCCTGATGAAAAGCGTAAGTATCTCGGGACCTTCCGAGAACGGGTCGATCTAACTTTGACTTTCGAACAGCTCAAAGAGCCCGAATATCTTGCTGATCTTAAGCAGGAATTGACCCTTCATCCCGAACTACACGTTATCATCAACGGTCAAGTAGAAAATCCGCTCCTAAGCGAATTGATGCAGATCGCCCAAGAAGCAAATGTTACCTTCACCTGTAACACTGATCAAACGTTGGAGCATGGGTCAAAAGATCTAGCGGTCGTTGTTTGTGATAAAAATACCGCTCTTCATGTTGAAGAAGTTGACGTCGCCAAGCGTTACCCTAAAACAACTAAACCAGAAGTAGCGCCAAAACACACAAAATCCCCGCTCGAACGCTTGCATAAATTATTTGAGTAAACTAAAACATCTAGTAAATAACGATGGACCCATCACGATGCAAAATTTTACATCGTAATGAGTCCATCGTTATTTATACAGTGCAGAGCGTACCGTCTCACACTTTTTTTCTAATTGAAACGTTCAATGATCTTTTGGGCGATCGGTCGTCTTTTTGGCTGTAATAAGACATATTCATGCAACGCTAAGGCTGGGTAAGCATGCGCATTCAAGAAAGTCAACTGTGCTTGTTCCGTGTATGGTTGATAGATGTTTGGAATGATGACATCTAAAGCTCCGTCATGAAGTTGCAACGCTTGCGCTAAACGTTTGAGCTCAGTCAAATACGAACTATCGATCTCATCTAAGACCTCATAAGCCTGTGAACCAGTATTGAAAGTCGCATCATAACGCAAGAGGATCTGGATCCCCCGTGGAATGACACTTTCTAGTTTCAAGCCTTGTGCTTTTAAGGTCTCACGTTCGACCTCACCTAGTGTGATCGTTTCAAATTCAGCTCGTGCCCGCGTATTTTTACGGTTGATCAATTCCTTTAAAGTTGAACGTCCATCACCCACAACATTGGCTGGGATCCGCTCAACTAAACTTATTATCTCATCATTGACGACTAAGGCACGGTAGACCGAACCTTGAACGACTTGCTCGATCATGACTTGCCCAGTCTCTTTAGCCTGTTTTTCAAAGGCATGTGTCAATTCTGCTTGGGTCGGTGGTAATCTAAATAACTGCGTCTGTGCTTTAGAATCTCCGAGCGCATTTTTAACGATCACAGCTTTGCCCTTTAATGTTGGGTATAGTTGCTTTAGCTCTTGGCGGTTATTGACGATCCATGCTTGGGACGTATTGACTGCCTGGCCACTAAGATATTGTTTAGCCAATTGCTTTTGTTGCCAAAGTTCGGTCATGATTGCACTTTCTTTTGTCGTTTGGATCCCACGTTTAAGTAGCTTTCCATCCAATTCAACGATCCCTTGACTTGGCATCACTTCTTGGTAACTAAGACCTGAAATGATCGCTTCATCCAAGATCGTTTGCGTATTTTTATCCCGACTTGGTACTTTTAATAATGCTGCTTCTTGATAATTTTGAGCTAAAAAAGCACCGTAGTCAGCCAACATTTCGTGTTTGCCCTGTGTTCTTAACAAACGTGTGCTTGGAGTCTCAGCCGGTGTTTCTAGTCGTTTCTTTAAAACATCAAAGGTCCCTTGCCACTTGGCATAACCAAATTTTTTAGCGAATCGATCCAATTGTTTCAAGAAAGTATGGGCTTGTACGAAGATCTGGCTCTTAGCAAACGGATTCTCCTGCGCCACTTCTTTTGCCAAAGCTTCAGCAGCTTGGAGATCACTTGGAGTAGTCGTACTTTCATTCAATAAGAAATAGCCTGCCATCACTTCAAGTAAGCGCAACTGGTGGGCTGTAACACCATTTTCGTGGAATGGATCAAAGTCTAAGAGATCAAATTCCAAATAGTGGACACCCTTAGTCTGCATCTCACTTGGTTCTTGATAAGTCCCGCTGAGCTTGATCCCAGGATTTTTATCAGCGGCTAGCTTAGCTTGAGCAGCCACACTGCGCTTAGGTGACACTTGACCCTCACTTACTTTGGTTTCCCAAGCATAAGGGGTCGCACCAAATAAATAGATCAAGAATGCTTTTTTTTGGCTAAATTCTTCCAATAATTTGTGATAGACTTGGTTTCTAAAAGTCACATACGAGATCTTTGATTTACTGAATTTAGCTGCATAGAGTTCAGTAAATAACTGTTCGGGTAAGGCTAAGCGGATCTTACTGCCAACCCCTTTAGCTAAACTTGCATGTAATTTTTCAGAAAATGGCCACAAGACGACCTGGCTACCTAACCGTTTGCGTAAAGCTTGATTTTGTAATTCCATATCTGTCAAAGCACCATCTAACGAAAGATTGGCTTTTGTTTTTAATGTCAACGCTGTCTCTTGGACGGTGACATATTCATTTTTAGTTCCAACTAAGGAAAGCTCTTGTGTATTTAAATTTTTTTGTCTATCTAAGATCTGCCAGCATCGTATCACTTGGAATGTGAAAGCATGCAACGCTTCTGTCAGATCTGAATCAATAATTTGATCACCGATTTCATCAAATTTCATCTTGTTCATCCTTTACAGTTCTCATTTTTATTATTATAACAAATCCCTTGCCGTCCTGCGATCGCTATTTGCTTGCCAGCTGGTGTCGATTTGCTATAATACTACTATTGAGCAAACGAAAGGATGAGTGTTTTTGAAACCATTAGCCTATCGGATGCGTCCGAAAAAACTCGAAGATATCGTGGGCCAACAACATCTTGTCGCCCCCGGTAAGATCTTAGCACGGATGGTCACTGCTAAATTATTGTCTTCGATGATCTTATATGGACCACCAGGAACCGGCAAGACTAGTATTGCTAGTGCGATCGCTGGTTCAACTAAATACGCATTTCGCATGTTAAATGCCGCTACAGACTCGAAAAAAGAACTCGAAATGGTCGCTGAAGAAGCTAAGATCAGCGGGACCGTGATCTTACTACTCGATGAGATCCACCGCTTAACTAAGCCAAAACAAGATTTTCTCTTGCCTCATTTGGAAAAAGGAAGTATCATCTTGATCGGCGCCACGACCGAAAATCCTTACATCACGATCAATCCTGCTATTCGCAGTCGAACTCAGATCTTTGAAGTCAAACCCTTGACCGAAGAAGATATTGCCCAAGCGATCAACCGTGCGCTCACCGATAAAGAAAACGGGCTTGGCGAGCAAAATATCGTTTTGACCGACGAAGCTCGCCTGCATTTGACTCGTGTTACTCATGGCGATCTACGTAGTGCGTTGAATGGACTTGAGTTGGCCGTAATGTCGACCGCTCCTGATGATCTAGGCGTGATCACGATCGATCTACAAACGATCGAAGAATGCGTTCAACGTAAAGCTTTGGTGCAAGACAAAGATGGCGATGCCCATTATGACGTGATCTCGGCTTTTCAAAAATCGATCCGTGGTTCAGATACAGATGCCGCTTTGCACTACATGGCACGCCTCCTTGAAGCCGGCGATCTACCTTCGATCATCCGACGCTTATTGACGATCGCTTATGAAGATATCGGGCTCGCTAATCCCAATGCCTGTTCCCATGCGGTCCAAGCGATCACAGCTGCGGAAAAGATCGGGCTACCTGAAGCAAGGATCCCCCTAGCCCAAGCCGTGATCGAACTTTGTCTTTCACCGAAATCAAACTCGGCGATCATGGCGATCGATGCCGCATTAGCCGATGTTAGAGCAGGAAACTACGGAGATGTGCCCGATCATTTACGGGATACCCATTACCAAGGCGCTAAAAAATTAGGTCGCGGAATTGGGTATAAATATCCTCACGATTATCCACATGGTTGGGTAAAGCAACAATATCTCCCAGATAAGCTTAAAAATAAACATTATTATGCACCTAAAGACAACAGTCGTTATGAAAAAGTCTTGCAAGAACAGTATGAACGTTTGAACAAATTTAAAAGCTAAATTTTTTGATAACGCTTCATTTGGTTTCTTTGCATTCCTAAAAAAAATGTGCTACTATGATAATGAACTTCTGAGATGTACGCGTTATCCTATAAATGTAAGGTTGACCGAACAACTTTAATTTTTGTTATTCGCAATGTCTAATAGCTGACAGACCTTTACTGGGAGTCAAAAGTTAGACTAGGGATACATTTTCCTGCTTACACGCGGGTTCAACTACAAGGATGATTAACGGCATTATCGGATATTCTAAAGTTAAAAGCTTTGGCTAGCGGTCGGGATCTTATCTTGACCGCTAGCTTTATTTAGAGAAAGGAATTTTTGTCACGTGAAAGAAATGCTAACTTTAGGTCTAACGATCATTTTAGGCTTGATCTTACTTTATATGGGCTTTTATCTCTTCACCCACCGCACTAAAACGCTCTTTGGTGTCTTTTCTCCAAAAGATGATCCTGCCCTAAAAAAAGCCATGACATTATGGGCATATATCTTAACGATCTTAGGTGGTTTAACGATCATTGCTGCTTTCTTTGGCATCCTTATTTTTCAGATCACAATGCTCATTTTAGATGCGATCTTAGTCTTTATCATGTCGATCTTAATGCCAACGTACTTACGCATGCCGTAGTTGTTCTTGCTTTCATTTTTCAAACAAATAAAGTAAAATAAAATTGATAAAGAAGAAAGGGTGATCCTGATGTTACAAAGATATAAAAACATTCTTGTGCCGGTCGATGGCTCGCATGAATCCGAATTAGCGTTCAAGAAAGCTGTTGCAGTCGCTAAGCGTAACGGTGATGATACTAATTTATATTTGGTCCATGTAGTTGATACCCGTGCATTCCAAAACATCTCCAGTTTCGATACGGCAATGGTCGAACAAGTGACTGAAACTGCGAAGAAGACAATGGACGGTTACGCAAATCAAGCTAAAGAACAAGGTCTTAAGAACATTTCTTATTCAGTAGAGTATGGTGCTCCAAAGGCAGTTATTGCTAAGGATCTTCCTGAAGAAAAAAATATCGATCTCATCATGATCGGGGCAACTGGTTTGAATGCCGTTGAACGTCTCTTGATCGGTTCGGTAACTGAATACGTGACCCGCACAGCTGATTGTGATGTTTTAGTAGTCAGAACAGACTTAGAAAACAAACCTGCTCTTAACAAAAAAGGCAAAAAAAAATAATAATTAAGCTTCGTTATCCCAAAAATATGGGACAACGAAGCTTTTTTCTTTATGCTTGGCAACCGACTAAATGATCATTGACCAGCCCCGCCGCTTGCATCAGCGAATAAACTATCGTTGGTCCTAAAAATTTAAAGCCCTGCTTTTTTAATTTTTTAGCTAACTCAAGTGACGTTTGCGTCTTAGCGGGAACTTGCTCTGGTTTGGTAAAGCGATTGATACACGGCTTATAGTCAACTGTCTGCCACAATAATTCATCTAAGCTTAAGCCTGCTTGTTTTAGTTGACAGACAACTTTAGCATTATTGATGATTGCTTCTATTTTCAAACGATTACAAATGATGCGTTTATCTTGCATTAAGCGTATGACATCAGTTTGATCCATCTGACTGACCTTTTGGATATCAAAATCATAAAAGACTTCGCGCAAAGCTGGCCGCTTGTTCAAAACAGTTTGCCAACTCAGGCCAGCTTGCATCAGTTCTAAACTCATCAATTCAAACAGTTTCTGCTCATCATGTTCGGGGTGGCCCCACTCTTTATCATGATAAGCTTGCATTTTGGGATCGCTATCCGCCCAATCACATCGTGGCATTAGATCATCCCCTTTAGATATAATTTTAAATTGGCTTTCAAATATGTTTTTGAACTGTGATCAGCTAAACTTTTTTCGATCTTACTTGGCTCATCGGTGATTACACCGTCAGCCCCTAAGACCCAAGCCATCAAAGCTTGTTGGGGCGAGTTGACCGTCCAAAGATAGACCTTTTTGCTGTTAGCATGTGCTGTTTTGATAAAGTTTTTAGTCGCTGTCTTATATTCAAGTGAATAAAAATCAGCCTTATTTTCTGCCAAACTAAAGAGATTGAACGGCAAAATATAACCCGCCTGTATTTTAGGAACACGCTGTTTTAATTCATTGATCGCAGCTAGGTCCATCGAATGAACAGCATCTTTTTTAGCTAACTTTTTCCCATACAATTCACAAAAATACGCACTAAATTTTTCCCCAGTTCCTTGGTTGACCTTTAATTCTACTAAAAGTGGCTGCTTTAGTTTTTGAGCTTGCTTCAAATAGCTGTCAAAACTGGCCACATAAGCTACATGACCATTTTCTTTAAGCTTGACTTGGGTCAGTTGTTCCAAAGCATTATCAGCGATCACTAAGTTCTTATGTGCTAATTTACGGAGATTTTCATCATGGCTCACCACAAAGCGGCGATCAGCAGTCTCTTGGATATCTAATTCAACATAGGCTGGTTTGGCAGCGTGTTTTGTCTTATTTAGTGCAGGCAATGTATTTTGAACACCATTTTTGCCATCAACTCCGCGGTGTGAGATCACGAGTGGTAACGTACCTGGATCAACATTTAAAGCCTTATGTGCCAAATTTACCTGGAACCCCAATGCTAAGAGCACCAAAACTCCTGCACCCCACTTTTTCCATTTAGCTGGTAAAACCACAGCTACTCTCTTGGGCAACTCGCTTTTTACGCTCCAAAAGACTAGGCTTAATACTAAGACTTGCTTTAACGTCCAAAAACTGACCGCATAGATGACAGCTACTCTTGGAGTCGTTACTAGAGTTGTCGCCCATAGACCTAATAGATCAACGAGTAGAAGACTTATCCCGCCTAATATAATATATTTAGCATAATGCCAAATATGGTGCTTGGTTTTGGAAAAACTTTGCTTGAGTGTTTCCTTAAATGAAGCCGATGTCGTAAAGTACGGGACGATCCCCAAAAATGAACGTAAAGCTAGATAATAAAGCACTAAAAAAAGCATCGATCCGATCCCCAATATGAGCTGGCGGTAAGTAAAGATCCAAGCACTGAGTGAAAGGGAAAGGGCTACTTGATTCAAGCGTTCCAAACTAAAACTTAGCGCACTAAATGGCAACCATAAAAATAACAAAATAACGATATAAAATAATTTGGCAAAGTAATTCTTGCCGGTTTGTTTTGTCAAAGTCGGCGCTAAAAGCGGTAAGAGTATCAGACTCAAAAGACTATAGATCGGCCAGCGCAACATTAAACTGTTCAAAAATACAATAATACAACCTAGGATCACTAAGTTTTGATCCAATTTTTTCAAAATTTCTCCCCCCACCAAAAAAGGACACGGTAAAACCGCATCCCCTTGTCAAATATAATGATTATTTCTTATCTTCGTCTGTTAAAAGACCTGTACCAAGTTTTTCAGAACCTAATTCTTGGAAGTCATAGTGCAACTTAGCATTGTCATCAAATTCAGCGATCGCTAAACGGATCAACTCATCGATCAAGGCCTTGTAGTTGATACCAGAGACAGCCCAAAGTTGTGGATACAATGAAATATTTGTGAAACCTGGCAAGGTGTTAACTTCACCAAAGTAAGGAACATTGTTTTCATCAACTAAGAAGTCCATCCGAGCCATACCACGGTTGTCTAATACGCGGAAAGCATTTAAGGACATTTGTTGGATCTCTTTTGTTAGATCTTCTGGTAATTCAACTGGGATTTCAAAGACCACGCCGGAAGCATCCACAAATTTGTTGTTGTAATCGTAGAAGTCATCGCCTTCAGGAACTACAACTGCACCTAATTTAGATGCTTTAGCTTCACGGTTACCCAATACGGAACATTCAACTTCACGTGGGCTATTGATCGTTTCTTCGATCAAGACCTTGTAGTCATAACGGAAAGCATCATCTAAAGCTGCTTCAAATTCTTCTTTGTTAGCAACTTTGTGGATCCCAACAGAAGAACCTTGGCGTGCTGGTTTGATGAATAATGTTTCACCTAATTTGGCAGCACATTTTTCATATGGATGATCCGCGCGTGTTTCAGGTGTGACCACTACATATTTAGTATTGCGGATCCCATGTAAAGTCAAGAGTTGCTTTGTTAGATCCTTATCAAAGGAAACACCTGAAGAAGCGATCCCACTACCGATATAAGGTTTGTTCAATAAACGGAACAAGCCTTGAACAGTACCGTCTTCACCCATGTTACCGTGAATAACTGGGTAGAAAAGATCAACATCTTTAACTTCTGAAAGATTTTGTAAGTTAGCTAATGGGTTGGAAAAATCAACATCTTTGATCGCTTCGGCAACCACTTCATCTTCCACAGCACCATTAAAGATCTTCATTGAATCTTCGTTGCCAAGTAAGAAACCGTCCTTAGTGAACATGAAGACTGAAACTTCATATTTGTCCTTATCTAATGCGTCGTAAACTGTGTGTGCGGAACGCTTTGAAACATCGTGTTCAGATGAGTTTCCGCCAAAAAGCAATGCAATGTGCAATTTTTTATCTGCCATAATGGTATATCCATCCTCTTATATATAATATTATTATACGGCTTTTTATTGTCCACAAATCAGCCTTAACAGCGGTCTTTTTGTCTCCAATAACTAAGAAAATGATACCACGAAAAGCCTTTTCTTGTCATGTATTTAAGCAAAAAATAACCCAGTACGTAAAATATGCTCACAATTCAAGAACAGCAGTCCCCTGTTTGATGGTTTCAAACATTTCATGGGCCATTTGACCAAATTTTTGCTTCTCATGAGTCAAATGAAATTCCAAAATATCTAAAGCACATAAGAACAAAAGGCAACGTTGCAAACTATAATTAGGGATCTCAAGTTCTTTTTGGCTACGATAGCCTGCGATAAATTCATTTCGTAGATCAAGCTCGTTTACTTCATTGAAGAAAAACTTTATCAGATCCTCGTAAGCTACTCCCATATGTGCCCGTTCAAAATCGATCAAAACTTCATGCTCACCATAAAGCATCAAGTTACGGATACTAAAATCACCGTGCAAGACGACTTTGGGTAATAGCTCATAGTCTGTGTCAGCTGGAGCAAGGTCTTCTTCTAAGCGTGAAAAGACCTCATTTACTTCAGTTTCATATGCCGTGCCAGTAAATTTAGCCACTTGTTCTTCCAAACGTTGTGACAGCGCACGTTTATCATTAGGCACGGCCACTTCTCCTGTTAAGCTAGCATGAAATAAAGCTAATTTCTCACCAAATTGATAAACTTTAGTCGGCGTTAGATCTTCTTTTTCAACGTCATTCATCACTCGATCTTTCAAGACGATAACATAATTATCCTCATAGATCACATTATCAAGATAAATATCTGGACAATAGACTTGGTTTACATGTTGCTCTGCATAAAACTTGGCTTTATCCTTGAAGATCTTAACGAATAGATCACACAAAAAACGCTCACTGTGACCTGTCAAATGCATGTTTCCCGCTACATCATGGATCGTTTCCAGATCGGCTTGATAGTATTCATTTAAAAAATCGATCAACATTAATCTCGCATCCCTTTTCCCATTTACTATCGTCTATTATACTTACTCATTTTGGGTACGTCCACGATCTACCAAAGACTATTTACATCCTATATCAGATTCAGTCTTGCAACTTATCCTTGATTAAGATATCCTTTGTGAGTACGATTATTTTATCTAAAAAGGAAGGTTTATTTTCATGGACAACACACAGACACACGGAAAATATATCAGTTGGCCGATCTTGACATTGATGGCTTTTGTGACCGTCATCGGCTTTGATGATATTATGTATAACTTTAAAAACCAAGGTATGACAGTTATCACATCTTGGATCTTGATGCTTTTTTTGTATGTTATTCCCTATTCTCTAATGGTCGGACAACTCGGCTCGGTCTTCAATAAAGAAGGTGGCGGGCTTAGCTCTTGGATCCGCGGAACTAATGGTGAATTTCTTGGTTATTTTACGGCTTGGACTTATTGGGCTGCTTCAGTACCTTATGTCGTTGACTCAGCTAACTCAGTCGTTGTTGGCTTTGGTTGGGCATTTACTGGTTCAGGCAAATTCCAAGACACCATGTCAAATGCAGAATTTACTCTTTGGACTTTTATTATTTTCATTATCTTTATCATTATTCAACGGCGCTTAGCTAACTCCATGGAATTTCTAAGCGTCATCGGTGGCGGTATGATGTTTGTCATGACGATCCTCTTTGTTGTATTAGCCTTTGTTGGCTTAGCTAAAAATGGTGGTCACATGGCAACTCAACCGATGAATATACATACGATCATTCCTAATTTTGATCTGAAATATTGGACGACTGTTGGGATGTTGATCTACGCTGTTAACGGGAGCGAATTGATCGCACCATATGTGACCCAAATGCGTAAACCACAGCGTGAATTCCCTAAAGCGATGATCGCCTTAGCTGTTATGACAGCCTTTCTAACGATCTTTGGTTCTTTTGCCTTGGGGATCTACTTTAACGCTTATCACTTACCAAATGACCTTAAAATGAACGGCTCCTACTATGCTTTTAGAGCTTTGGGCGAACAATTTGGTCTAGGTGATATCTTCATGTATGTCTACGCTTGGACTTCGGTCGTCTACATGTGTGCTTTGCTAGCGGTCTTATTAGATGCGATGACACGGATGTTGATCTCAGATACCGGTGATAAATACATGCCTGAATTCTTGCGTAAGACGACTAAAGATGGGCTTCCGATCAACGGTTACATTTTGACCTGTACTTTATGTGCCTTCATTATGTTTTTAGGGGTATTTTTACCTGAGATGAACGATGTCTTCAACTGGCTTTTGAACTTAAACGGGATCATCTCTCCTGGGGTAACTTGCTGGATCTTCTATGCTTTCATGCGGATCCGCAAAAACTCCAGCAAATATCCCTCTCAATATGTCTTTATCAAAAATGATAAATTAGCCTATTTGGTTGGACTTTTATTGTTACTCGTTACGGCATTGGCTACCCTACTTGGGGTCGCTCCACAAGACGTGGAACAGTTTAGTCATACATGGTGGTACGAACTAGTCATCAATATCGTCTCGATCGTGGTCTTGATCGGACTTGGTGCTTTGTTACCTTCGATCAGACGACGCGAACTCAAATATGGGACTGCTTTTGATCGGTCCCAATGGTATCTAATGATCGCACTCGTTGTCTTCTCCGTCGTCTTTGATGTTTGGCTTGGCGGCACAAAGATCGCTTTACGGCTAGTTTATATCATCATTGAAGTCGTGATCGCACTTATTTTACTTGTCTTGATCGCACATAAAAAACCTAGTCAAAACTAAAAAAGAAGGAACTTTACATGAAGTGAACCCCCTAAGTTGGACAAAGGAATCTGA
>NZ_BCVJ01000002.1 GCF_001591685.1 Ligilactobacillus murinus DSM 20452 = NBRC 14221
ATCCTAGGCTATTTTATTAGACTTAACTATTTTTGCGTAGATCGATAACATTCAATACTGGGGTCAATTCCCCTGAACTGTTACCTACAAGTCGCAAAGTCATATTTTGTGGATTTAATTTGAGCTCCATGACTTGATCTAAGTATATGTCAGAGTAGCCTTTGTAGTATACATCACCAAGCTCAGTCGTTATTTTCTCGTTATAATCGTGGATGTCTTCAGTTTTATCAACGATCACTAATTGAAAGGCTTGGTTTAAAGAACATACACCTACTTTGGAAAAAGGACCAACGCCATCATCAAAATCGAGTAGAACAAGGGCATTTTGATCTTCAAAAAATGGACGCAATTTATTAGCTGCTTCATCTGTAATGGTTAACTTCATTTTAAAATACCTCCTTTAACTGATGTATATATTATCTACCACTTGCTAATTGTTTACAACATATATGCTTACAAAAAGTTAGCTGTATGAAGATAGAATTATTTACATGTTTCGCTTATAATTGAATTAGTTAGAAAATTTAAGAAAGGCCAGGTGATAATATGTCCTTGACCATTAAAAATGAAGGTAGTATCTGTCTTGAGTCTAAGCAAACGATCATACTTGATCCGAAAGAAAAAGTGGCTTTTACAACGGGCGATATTTACTTGTTTACGCATTTATCGACTGATCTTTTGCAGATCTTAGCCGATAAGCGGCGTAAAAATCTTGTTTATTTACCACAGATGTTACTTAAACAGCTGCAAAAATTAGTTCAAGCAGGTTTCATCAGACCTTTGAATTTTAGAAAAATAAAGTGCTATCCCTATAATTATCCCGTTCAGATATCAGATCTTTGGGTCACGGCGTTTCCAAGTGATGATGGTTTGAATGGAGCAGTCAGTTTATTACTTGAACATGAAGGCAAAGCACTTGGCTATACGGGTCGATTTATTACACGTGGGGCACATAAAAAACGGATCAAAAAATGGAAAAAAGCTTTTCAGACGGCTAAGTTAGATCTGTTGTTATTAGATAGTGCAGCTTTACAGACCAGTGAAGTTTTTGTATCAAACACTAAAAAGTTCAAACGTTTCTTAACAAATCTGTCCCCGACAGACTTGCCAGCTTTAAAATTATCAAAATTAGCCCCAGAAGAGATCTTAGAATATCAAGAAATAGCTAAACAAGCAGGCAGAACTTTATTGCTTGCACCAGATCTTGCTATTTTAGCTAAATTATTATTTCCATTTGATGATTTTACAGCTATAACGCCAACTAATTTAAAATTAGCCGAGGAAAAGCCAGAAAAATTCATAATGCAAGCGGAAATGACTAAGCAAGCTACGGTCGTCTATAATAAGGATAGTATTAAAGACATAGATGTGATCGCGGCAGATCAAAGTGAGAGCGAATTAAAAGAGGTCGTGCATGTGATCGCACCGGCTCAATGTTTGAGCTATGGTGAAAAGACATTAGAGGGGGTCGAACCCTTGACTAAGGCAGTTAGTTTTTCATAAGAAAGGGTGTAGTAAATGTTAGTTGTAACAACAGAACATATTCCAGGCAAACAATATGAAGTGCTTGGTACAGCATTTGGGGTGACGACCCAATCGCGCAATATTGCCAGTGATTTTGGTGCAGGTCTAAAGAGCATCGTTGGTGGGGAGATCAAGGGATACACGAAGATGTTAAATAATTCCCGTCACGAAGCTATTGAGCGTTTAAAACAAGAAGCCAAAGCTATGGGAGCTGATGCTGTTGTCATGATGCGCTTTGATTCGGGCTCGATCAGTGCAGATATGCAATCAGTGGCTGCATACGGTACTGCTGTAAAATTTATTGACTAATAAAGTAAAAGATATTTAAGCATATAAAGATCCCCGGTAGAAGTTGGTAGATAACTTCTGCCGGGGATCTTATTTGATTCAAAAAGTAAAAAAACTATATTTTATAAATTAGCGTCAGTCTTGAAGTTCAGTGGTGAAAGATCTGTTGCTTCAGTGATCAGTTCAGCGGTCAGTTTCTGCGTTTCGCTTAAGCCTAATGCCTGCATCTCAAGGGATGCTTTAGTTAATAATTCACTTAAAGCAAGCGGATCATTTACCGTCAACGCTTTTTTATCTGTTTGTTTAATGATCTGGGTGAATTTGATAGCAAGTTCTTTTTTTAGATCCAAAACTTTTGGTCCAAATTGTGCATAGTGAGGATCGACTAAGACGCCAAGCAATTTATAGACCCAGTAAGCTGAGTCGCTCGAATACGTCTTTTGTCCGACTTTGTAAGCGGGGTGGACCTCAGTGCTACCTGCATAGACGGGGACAAAAACACTTTGTGCAGTAACCCCCATTGCGACCCAGTGAAGACCAGCGATCTCAACTGGTAAGTTTGGGCGAAGTTGGAGCAAGTGTGATTCTTGTGTTTTAGCTAAGCTGATCGGTCTAAATTTGTTTTTTTCTGGAGCCTTGCCTAGTGGATCGTAAGGTGTATTTTGGAAATGTGCGCCTAAGACATATTTTAGATCATCCATATACAATAAGCGGTCAGCCCTTTGAATAAATGGTAATTCTTCGCTCATTGGATCTTGTTTGACACTAGGTGTTAGGTAACGTTGGCCATCCCAGACCCGTGGAGTACTGTAGATCTCATCGGACAATTCGTGTGTTCCAAAAATATTGCGGAAATTAAAGCATGTTGGATCAGGATTTAAATGGTTAGTGGCTACAAATTCTTGGATCCCAGTTGAAAAGATAAAGTTAGCCGGATCGTTAAAATCGATCTCTTGGATCGCTAGTTGGTTAGCCACTACAGCATAACAATCATCGGGGATCCTTTGCGCAACAAAGTGGTGACCTGAACCGGTTTCTAAATACCAAACTTCTTCTTGATCAGCAAATAAGATCCCGTTAGACTCGCAAGTACCGTATTTTTCAATGATCTGTCCCAGGCGTTTTACACCTTCGCGGGCTGTTTTAACATATGGCAAAACGACCGTGACCATGGCCTCTTCGCCGATCCCATCTTTGACAAGTGGATCGAAGCCTAAAACGCGTTCGTTGGCATAGGCACTTTCGGTGGCACTCATGGCTACTCCGTATTCATTGATCCCATCTTCTTCAAATAAGCCAAATTCGTCTGTCCACTCTGGTGTGGCACTGTATTTGAACCGAACTTGTGGTAGTGGCATTTTAAAGCCGTTATCTTTTGAGATAAATTCTTGTGGCGCATCAAATTCTTGATGGGGATGGATGACCATGTGTTTAGGCCAAGCACTTTTGGCATCTTCATTGCGTCCGATCACAGTCGAACCATCAGCCATCGCTTTTTTTCCGACTAAGATGCTAGTGCAAGCGGAAAATTCGAAACTTTTATAAAGTGTCATAAAGAGACGTCCTTTCATCAGGTGATTAGTTTTATTTTAGCAGACTGACAGAACTAAAAACAATTGCACTTGTACCAAAACTTTGTCATAATTAACGTATTAACAAAAAGGAGATGACAATAATGCCATTAGTTCATATCGAACTTATCGAAGGTCGTAGCCAAGAACAACTTAAAAACTTAGTTAAAGACGTAACTAAGGCAGTGGTTGAAAACACTGGTGCTCCAGCTGAACACGTTCACGTTGTATTAAATGAAATGCAAAAAGATCGTTACGCTGTTGGCGGTGTGTTAAAGAGCGACGAAAACTAAAATAAAAGTCGAGATCTCGGTCTCGACTTTTATTTATTCTAAGCTAACTTTAAATATTCTTCTAAGTAATGTGCTAAGCCATCTTCTTTATTGGTCAAAGGCGTAATATCGTTAGCCAATGCTTTGAGTTTATCTGTCCCATTTTGCATAACTACGCCCCAGCCAGCATAATCGATCATTTCAGCATCATTATGTTCATCGCCAAAGGCCAGAATGTTTTTACGGTCGATCTTAAAGGTATCGGCTAAGAATTTGACCCCATGAGCTTTATTGACGCCCTTAGGTGATAGTTCTAGGATCGGGTTAGGACCGCCCCAAACGCCAACGTTGATCTTGTCACCAAAATTTTCTTCTAGAGCAGAGACCGTTTTAGGCAATTGAAGCTTATCAACTAACATCGTCATTGCTGATGGATTTTCTTGTAAGTTTATCTTATTTAAGACTTCATTAGCTTTTAACGTTACTGGAAAGAAATCATCGATCACGGTATTGGGAACATCAGCTAAGGCCATATTTTTACCTTCAGCCGCAACAACTTTGATCCCAAGTTGCTCTTTAGCAGCTAAGATCTCAAAAGCGATATTACGGTTAAAGGTCAAAGCATATTCTTTATCCCAAGTTTGATGGGGAATATGGCCCACGGCACCATTAAAGTTGATCATTGGTGATTTAAGGCCTAAAAAATCATAATAGTTTTCTGAGATCCGATTAGGGCGTCCAGTTACGATCGAAACGAGATGTCCTGCTGCTGTAGCTTTGGTTAAAACTTCTTTAGTTTTAGGTGTTATTTGACTATTTTCATTTAATGTCGTGCCATCAAGATCGATCGCGATCAGTTTTTGTTCCATAGAATCAATCCTTAAAAATTTGTAGTATATCTGCTTAAAGTTATCACAAACTTAAATAAAAAACAACGGATAAGGAACTAATTTTGCAATCATTTTGAAGATAATAGTGTATAATTTTAAGGGAAAGATCAAGAAGGGGGGATTATGATGATCGAGATCATCACAAAAAAAATCGAGGGTTTACCTGTTTTAGAAGTCGTAGCTAAAAAATATCGCACTCAAAAATTACCGCTGATCGTTTTTTATCACGGTTGGACTGGTTGCAAAGAACGAGTCTTAACAGAAGGTTACGAATTAGCTAAACGTGGCTTTAGAGTGGTCTTACCAGATGCTAAGTTTCATGGTCAAAGACAAAGCGGACCTGTTATTAGACATCGCCAAGAATTTTGGCAGATCGTAGCTAGTTCGGTCAAAGAGCTACCACTTTTGGTAAATTATTATCGCCAAACGAGCGGGATCAAAGATGATCTAGTTGGTGTCAGTGGACTTTCGATGGGAGCGATCACGACCTGTGCTTTATTGACCGTGTATGATTGGATCAAAGCAGGTGTAAGTTTGATGGGCTCACCTTGTCCGACGGCGTTTGCCCGTCAGTTACTGGAAGAGTTACCAGGCTTAGCAGATATTCCAGCTAGTTTTGTCGATCAGCAATTAGCTCAACTTGAGCTGATCGACCTATCAAAGCATCCTGAACGGATCGCGGGGCGACCAGTACATTTTTGGCATGATACTGCTGATCAAATGGTACCATATGCGCCAGATAAAGCATTTTTTGACAGTATCCAAGGGAAAGATTATGCTAGAAATACATCATTTACAACGACCACAGGACAAGGGCATAAGGTAAATTATGCAACTGCGGTCGAGATGGCAGAAAAATTTGAAGAGTATTTTGGAGGAATTCGATGATGGAACCACGAGATAGTGAATTGATCAAAAAAGATATTTTAGATGCCCTTGAAACGGTGATCGATCCGGAATTAGGGGTGGATATCGTCAACTTAGGCTTGATCTATTCCGTCGATCTAAAAGAAGATGGCCTATGTATCGTTCAGATGACTTTGACTACGATGGGCTGCCCCTTGACGAATTTATTGGCTGATATGGTCGAACGTTCGCTGGATGGAATCGCTGAAGTTAAAAAGGTCGAAGTCGAATTTGTTTGGGAACCAGCCTGGACAATGGACCGTATGACTAGTTATGCTAAGATGGCGCTAGGGATCCACTAACGGAGGCGTTTTTGTGTTAAAAAGAAAAATCGTTGTTGTGTTGTATATTGCCTTGATCTCATTTTTTTGTGTCTATCTATTTTTTAAGATCCAAGAACGTGACTTGATCATTCAATTGAATAATAACAACCTCTCTTTAGATGCGTATAAGATCACGCTCAAGCAAGATATCTCACTGGCAGAACTTGATCAAAAGATAAAGGACAATGATAAATTAACTGATGTCCAGCTCCATTACCAAGCTAAAGATCAGCGTAATGTGACTTATTTTTACGGTAAGGGCGATTATACGCAACCACCATTACTTTCGGGGCATTTCTTTTCAAGTGCTGACTTTGAATCGGATGTTCCATTGGCAGTCGTTGGAAAAAATTATGAAAAAAAACTGTATGAACCTAAAGATCAGGCATATTTGAAACTAGATGGTAATTATTTGCCTGTGATCGGTGTGATGGGCGACAACTATCACTCAGATCTAGATGATCAGATATTTATTGCAGCTTCGACCCAGAAATTGGCCACAGCACAGACAAATGATTATCGAATCGTTTTGGATAGTTTGACCCCGATCGATGCTAAAGTCTTAAAAAAAGAGCTTGGCTTATTATCAGCTACTAGATTAGTCAAAAAGAATTTCATCATTTCAGATGAATCGTGGTTAGTCTCACATTGGGCGCAAGTTCTAGGATTATTTGCGGCAGCGGTCGGTTTTCTAGCGCAAATGGCTGTTTGGTTGATATCATCACGACGCCGCTATAACGAAGCTGTATTTTTGCAAGCTGATCCTGCTAAATTTGCTTTTGAAGAATGGCGCACATATTCGCTCTGGGTGGGACTAGGTACGCTCATTGGGGGCATGGCAGGGATGTTTGTTTTCCAAATGACGACGTATACTTATCTGTTACTGACGATAGGTTCGATCTATCTGGGAAGTAGTCTGCTATTTTACCTATTGATCGTTTCAAGGTTGAAAAAAGAGTGAGGATTTAATCCAAAATAAGTTACAAATAATGAAAAGCTATGTTATATAGCAGAAGAGGTTTTTTAAGAAGTGAAGTTACCAGAAGATTTTAAGAAAAAATATCAAGCTCTGTTGGGTGCCCAAGCCCCAGCCTTCTTTGAAAGTTTATCTGGCGAAGTACAAAAGGGCTTTCGACTTAATCCGTTAAAAGATAACTATAAAAAAGTTACTAATTCACTGGACGAACCGGTTGAATATGTTGCGACCGGTTATGTAGGCGAAGTTAGTGGAAAGACGTTGGAACATCAAGCAGGGTATATATATAGTCAAGATCTAAGTGCAATGTATGTCGGTGAGGTGGTCAAAGCTAAGCCAGGCGAGAAGATCTTAGACCTTTGTGCTGCACCTGGGGGAAAATCGACGCAGATCATTGAAAAGATGGCAAATCAAGGTCTATTAGTTTCAAATGAGATCAATAAAAAACGGGCTTTGATCTTAGCTGAGAATATGGAACGGACTGGGGCACGAAATTCGATCGTCTTAAATGAAGATCCAGCTACCTTGGCTCAAAACTTTAAAGCCTATTTTGATAAGATCGTAGTTGATGCGCCTTGCTCAGGTGAAGGAATGTTTCGCAAAGATCCACATGCGATCACATATTGGCATGCAAATTATCCAGCGCAATGTGCTAAGCGTCAGCGTGAGATCTTAACTGAAGCGGTAAAAATGTTAGCGGTTGGTGGTGAATTGATCTACTCGACTTGTACATTTGCGCCTGAAGAAGACGAACAGATCATCAGCTGGTTATTACAAGAATATCCTTACTTTGAGATCGTGCCTTTACAAAAGTATACTGGCATGGACAGTGGGATCCCAGCTTGGGGCAATGATGAGCCCACACTAACAGGGACCATTCGCTTGATGCCACATCACTTTAAAGGTGAGGGGCATTTTATCGCTAAATTACGTGATACGCGACCAGTACAGGTTGTAAAAACTAAGAAAAATAAGCGTAAAAAGCAAAATAAAGCAAGCTTGACCCAAGAGCAAGTTGCTTTATGGAAAGAATTTTCAGCTAATTTCTTAAAGCAAGATCTCTTCAAAGTAACTGAATTGCAATGCTACGGCGACCATCTTTATTATTACAATAAAAATTGGCCTGACATATCACGCTTAAAGTTTATGCGTCCGGGGTTATTGCTTGGCATCTTTAAGAAAAAGCGTTTTGAACCTAGCTATACACTGGCTTTATCCTTAAGTGCAACGGAAACAGATCAAAAATTAGCGTTGACCTATGAACAATGGCAACAATATGTGGCAGGTAATACAGTGACTGTGACCACGCCCCATAAGAATGGGTGGTATTTATTGATCTGTGATGATAAACCCTTTGCATTTGGTAAAGTCGTCAATGGTACGGTCAAAAACTTCTTCCCTAAAGGCTTACGTTTTAGTTTTGAATAAGACACTGTAGTCAATGCTGTATAAATAATGAGGGACCTATCAGGATGCAAACACATCGTGATAGGTCCCTCATTTTTGCTAGTTTAGATATTTTTCTTTGAGGTCTTTTATAACTTCAGCGGTAAACTCAGCATCGAATTTTTGACTGATAAAATAACCTACGAAATACGGTGATACGATAAAACGTGGAACTACTTTACAGTAGAGTTTATCGGTCAATTTATAAAAAAAGAGGTTATAAGCTTTACAACGTCCATCATTAAAGTCAGCGAGTAAATATGAAACGACTTCTTTGATATAGTCAGCTGCCGGTGTGATACTTTTTTCATCAAAACTGATGTTAAATTCCAAGAAGCCCATGATGGGGTGATCGGAGATGTTAAGCGTTGCCCCAGCTTTAGTTGCGACCGTATCACCACTAAAGTAAGCTGGAGCGATCTCACGGTAACCATCGGCCTCTAAAAGTCCAACGATCTGCATGTGCGGGTGTGAAAGTGAACCGCCAGAAAGTTTACCATAGTTTTTATACAGCAAAACACTTTTATATTTAGGATCATTATAAAATACTTTCCACTGTTTGATCGCATAAGCTAGAATATTTTGCCATTCTTCAGGCTCATAATTAGAGATATTACCATCGTGTTTAGCAGATTCGATCAAAACGAATTGATCGGTCTTTTCGAGTGTAGGATATTTATTTTTTAAAAAAATCATCTCACCTTGTTGATCGTAAATATCAGTTAAATGTCCAACGTCACAAAAAGGACAACTAGACTCAGCTGCTTTTGATAACCGCTTTTGTTTACCGATACTACGATTGAATGTCAACAGACTATTTGTTTCCATAAAATATTCACCTGATCCTTACTTGTCATAGGCTAAATTATAACATAACTTAAAAAAGTTTAAATACGTGAGGAAATAATTTGATTGTGCAAAACCTAAATAATAATTGTATTTTTTTGTAAAATGTTGTAACATAATTGTAATAATTCAATTAGAGGTGCGATATGAAATACAAAACCAAAGTTATACTCTATGTTGGAATTGCGATGTTAGCTTTTATTGGTGGTGCTTATTTTATCTATCAACAGCGGACCCATTTCAATGAAAATGTTACGATCAATGGGATCAATGTTGGTGGCTTGAACGCTAAAGAGGCACAAGAAAAGCTAGCTGCAGCTAAAGTTGAAAAGAAGGTCTATCTTAACAAGCAATTGATCTATACGGCAGAGCCGACCGAATCAGAATTTAGTTCAAAAGATCTAGCAAAATTTGAAGCTATCTTGAAAAAACAAGCCACGACTTTACCAAATGACAAAAAGATCAATTATACTTTGACCCCAGCTAAAGTTGATGGTAAAAAAGTGGCTTCGCTAAAAGCAAATGTAGAAGCAAAACTAAATGAGGCTGATCAGTCACGAAAAGCACCAGTTGATGCTTATGCGATCTTAGAAGGAGATGAAGTCAAGGTCGTCAAAGAACAAACAGGAAACAAATACGATGTTTCAGCGATCTTAAAAGAGTTCAGCCAAAAAGAAGGCAATAAAGATATCTATCTGACAGCTAAATACTTAAAGCCAGTCAAAGAAAACAGTGCAATTGTTAAACAAGAGGAAAAGAAACTAAAAGAATTGACCGGTAAAAAGATCACGTACACGGTACAAAAAACAGAATATGAGTTAACGACAGCGGATATTTTAACTTCAGCTCGGTATCAAGCTGGGAAATATCAATTTGATACGCAAGCGTTAAAGAATAAGGTGGTCGAGATCAATCAAAAACAAGCCACCTTAAATAAGAGCTTAGCTTTTAAGACAAGTGAAGGAAATGAGATAAGCGTTCCGGCTGGGACCTATGGCTGGGCGATCAGTGCTGATAAAGCTGAAAAGACTTTGACAAAAGCTTTGGAAAATGGTGAAACAAAAGTTGATGCCAAGCATGATATCTACGGTGAAGGCTATGACACACGTGGCACAGGCTACGATACAACAACTAATGGTGGGATCGGTAACACTTATGTTGAAGTTTCGATCGAAAAACAACATTTGTGGGCTTATCGTGATGGTCAACAAGTCGCTTCCATCGATGTTGTGACGGGGACCCAAAGTACACATAATGATACACCTAAGGGAGTCTTTTATGTTATGTATAAACAAACAAAGACGACCTTACGGGGATCAAGAGCTGATGGGTCAGCTTATGCTAGTCCAGTAGAATATTGGGTGCCATTTACTTTAGACGGTTGTGGTTTTCATGATGCAGATTGGCGGAAAAATTGGTCAAACACAGCTTATCTTGAAGAAGGTTCTTTAGGATGTGTCAATATGAAACCAAGTGAAGCGGCTAATGTTTTCAATAATTTGAGTCAAAGTGAACCAGTTGTTATCTACTAAAAAATAATGCATGAGACGATACGATCTGTGCTATATAAACGACCAGGCCTCCATGATGGATCTACATCGTGGGGGCCTGGTCGTTTATATTATTTGTGAAGATTTTGTCTGTTTATGAGTGTTTTTGATACCAAGCTAGTGAACTGAGTGCTTGCGCTACATTTGACTGTTGCACCTTAAGTAAGTTTACTCGGGCAAAGATCGCATGTTTAGCTAAGTTGATCTCGCGAGCTAAACCAGGTTCGGCTAATTTAGGTTCAAAGAAAGTGTTGAAGTCGGCATAAAGTTCGGGTGAGCTGAGCGTTTTACCGATCACGGTGATATAGGTAGTAAATTCCATGTCTCCACCTACAGTTTCTTCTAACCAAGTCCAATTTTGTTTGAGCCAAGCCCAAGCCAGTTTTTGCCCGACCGGATTGGCTAAGATCTCTTCTAGCCAAGCTCTGAGATCTTGGGGCTTGATGACAGCCGGATCTTTGAAGTTAGCTAATAATTCGGTCAATTGCGCTACTTTAGGTGAGCTAGTCAAAGCTTGTCTGAGATCTACCTTATAGCTAGGATCGACACTTTGTTGGTATTCCTTGAAAAATTCAGTGAAACAAGCATCTGAATTATGATTTACTAGCATATTTTTAAGTGCCACGCCTCGGATCTCAGCTGGTAGTTTAGCCCAATCAGTCTTAGTTGGAGGGAAATATAATTGTTCATCTACGACCTGTTTGACTTTAGCGTAAAGTTCAGTCTTTAAAAGTAGTGGTTGTATCAATTCTTGGTCTAGCTGGGAAAAACTAGCTGGTTCTTGGCTAAGGCTGGCCTTTAAAATACTTGTAAAACTGACCACTAAAGTACACAGATCATCATGTGCAGTAGTGTCTGAGCCAACAAAGAGTTTTAAGAGATCTAATAATTGCAGTAAAGCTCGTGTAACTAATTGGCTATGATCATTTTTGAAGTTAGCCGCTAATTCAAGGACTTGGGGCAATGAAATAACTTGAGCTTGAGCCAATAAAACTAGAGCTTGCAGTAAACTAAAACGTGTGAGTGTATCCGTTTGGGGTGATTTTTTTAGAAGATCACCTAAGAGCTCAGGACTGTAATCAACGATAAAATGTGCGTTATTGTTCACATTTAATTGTAAAGCAGAGCCATGTTTTTGTCTTAGACTAGTATAGTCTTTGAGGATCAAACGTTTTTGAGTCATTAAAGCGGGTAATTCAGGGTAATTACTCATCAAGGGGATCGGCCATAGTTGGTCGGATGTTACACTAGGATCAGTAAAGAATTGCCGCTGTTCGAGTAAAAGATCATTTCCTATTTTTTTAACACTAACTACCGGATAACCAGAGCAATTGAGCCAAGTAGACATTATTTTTGGAAGATCAAGCTCTGTTTTTTGCGTTAAAGCTTGCCAAAGATCAGCCCCAGTGGCGTTACCATAGGCATGACTGGCAAAATATTGTTTTAAGCCTAGGCGTAAG
Organism: Ligilactobacillus murinus DSM 20452 = NBRC 14221; assembly: GCF_001591685.1. GTDB lineage: Bacteria > Bacillota > Bacilli > Lactobacillales > Lactobacillaceae > Ligilactobacillus > Ligilactobacillus murinus. The sequence continues at coordinate 12,053 of NZ_BCVJ01000002.1, forward strand.
GCAGTATCACCGATCAAGGCACGGACCATAACAAGCATGCGGGCGCCTTTAGCATAAACGATCGCACTATCAAAGAGTGCATCGATCTCGGCCGGATCTTCGACTGGCGTATAGATGGACTGGACTCCAGCTAAAGCATCCCGGTTCAAAGCTAATGGGACTTCAGTACTTTGAAAAGTTTGCCAGATCTTCCAGTTTGGTTCTAGCGCATCGATGCAAACATACTCCATCATATTGGCAAAGCTTTCATTTAACCACAGATCATCCCACCATTTCATCGTTACTAGATCGCCAAACCATTGATGTGCCAATTCATGTGCGATCACAGTCGCGACTCTTTGTTTGGTCTCTAAAGTCGTATTGTCAGGGTCTAGCAAAAGATAGGCTTCTCGATAAGTAATGATCCCCCAATTTTCCATCGCACCGGCTGAAAAATCTGGCAAAGCCACTTGCCAAGAATGTGGGAGCGGATAAGGCGTTTGGTAATAGTCTTCAAAGAAATCAAGGGCACGTTTGGCAATATCTAAAGCAAAATCTAATTCTTTTGGCTGGTGAGCTTTAGTTGAAAACACACCTACTTTGATCCCAGAAGCAGTCGTAGTGGTTTTGCTTTGCAGTTCCCCTAAAACAAAGCAGACAAGGTAAGTTGACATTTTAGGAGTCGTTTCAAAATAATGGACCCCAGCGCTAACACTTTTTTCTGGCATATTGCTTAAGACTTGTTCACCTGGCTGTTCATCGAATTTTATAGCCAGATCAAAAGTCGCTTTGGCGTCAGGTTCATCGACGCAGACAAAGGCTTCTCGGGCTGCATCAGTTTCAAATTGCGTCCCGATCAATTGCTTTTTTTGCCCTGCTAGCTCGTAGTAAGAAGGGTAGATCCCCATCATTGTATCAGTTAACTTTGCAGTATATGTAATTTCTAAAGTGACTTTTCCAGTAAAGCCAAGTTCTAGGTAAAGGGCATCTTTTGTTTCATCAAGGTCAAAGGCGTGAGGTTGCCCATTGACCAAGACTTCAGTGATCTGAAGTTTTTTTTGATGAAGCCAAACGGTCTCAGTTAAGGCCAAACCAGTGATCGTTGTTTTACCAAAGAAATGTTTTTGTTGGCGATCTAAGTCAAAATAAAGATCGTAGTTTTGTGGTTTGAATGTTGTTGCAAAATGCATAAGCTCACCTTCTAAATATAAGTTAGTGCCAATTATATTCTTTTTTTGTCAGAATTAAAAGTAACTCTTTAAAATATAAAAAAACCGCTCCATTTAAAGGAACGGTAATTACTTTAAAGTTGTGATCTGAAAGCCAGTAATTCAGCTGATAAAACGTAAGGCGCTTGTTGTAATTCAGTAATATTTTTACAGCCTACTAATAGCATGATCTGCGCCAATTGTTGTTTGAGGTCTTCGATCAATGCGATCAAACCGGTAGTGCCTTCTTTTAAGAGGGTGTGTAAAAATAAGCCTGAGATCCCCACATTATCTGCTCCTAGTGCAATACATTTGGCGATATCTAATGCATTTCTGATCCCACCAGAAGCTGTAAAAGAAAAATCAGCTTTATAGGGCTGAGCTGCTAGTAAGACCTCAGCTGTCGTCAAACCAAGATCGGTCAAAAAGTGATATTCTTTTCGTTTACGGCGTTCATTTTCGATCGCAATAAAATTAGTCCCACCTTTTCCGGAAAGGTCGACATACTTGACGTGACATTGTTTTAACTTGGCTAAAGCAATTGGCGAGATCCCACCGCCAACTTCCTTAACGATCACAGGGACAGCTAAATTTTGGGTGACCTGCTTTAAATTTTCTAACCAGTAGAATCTACGGTCACCTTCAGGCATAACTAATTCCTGGGCCGCATTTAAATGTAATTCCAAGGCATCAGCGGACAGCATGGCGACCGCTTTTTGACAATTTTCTAAAGGGTGATCAGCTCCAAGATTACCGATCACCATATTTTCTGGGAGCAAAGCCCGTAAAGTTGTGAAACCTTGGGCATATTTAGGGGATTTGAGTCCGACACTTTGCGAGCCCGTTGCCATAGCTAGCCCGGTCTTGTTTGCAACATAGGCTAATTTTTCATTTATTTTATCGGTTTGTGGACTCCCACCAGTCATTGCATTGATAAAGAAAGGGTAAGCTACCTGTTTTCCAGCCAATGTAGTCGTGAGCGTTATCTCATCTAGTCCAAGCTCTGGTAAGGTCGCAGGTAAGAGGCGGACTTGATCTAAACCATTATCAGCAATGGGGCGGTATTGTTTTTCAGCAATAAAAACATGTTCATCTTTACGGTGTGCGTGGATATCCATCGGCTCAGCTCCTGTCTAAAGTAGAGTAAATATTAAAGGGAAGTGGAGTGATCCCAGCTTGTCTCCAAGCGCTTAAGAGCTCATTTAAAGGGCGCTCTTTAGCCAAAATAGCGATCCCACAATCCCCACCACCAGCACCTGAAGTTTTAGCTTGACCACCAAATTTTTGGGCTAAGGTGATCAGCTGATGTAATTTAGGGGTCTCGATGGTCACTTGGGAAAATGTTTCAAGTGAGCGCAATAATTCGCGATCACGTGCCAGTTGTTGCATGATCATTTCCAGATCTTGTTGCTTGAAAGCAGCGATCATTTGGGAAATACAGAGCATACTTTGTTCTAGAAAATAGTCATATTTACGTTGGCGTTCCTCTTTTGAGAGCGCAACTTCATTGACTAGATTGGAAGTTGAAGCAGGTGAACCAGTCCAACCGATCAAAAGGTGCAATCGTGGTGGCGCCTTAAGAGGTTCGATCTGCAGTTTAGGCCAAGTGAGCTTTAATAATTCGGTCAGGGAATGGTCTTTTAATGCTTGGAGCAACCATGAACGATCAAAGGAATGATAGGCGATCCAGCCACCAAAGCTACTAGCTGCAATATCACCTAGTGAACCATTTTTTTGAACGAGATAATGAGCGCTGGCTGCGAGCTTGAAGATCTCAAGTGGAGTCAGCGCTAATTTGTAGTAGGCAGCCAGTGCTTTGACTGTGGCAACAGTAACGGCTGCTGAAGAGCCTAGGCCATATTTTTTGCCATCAGGGCTATCTAGATCACTATCAAGTTGTAATTTGAAAGTCGATAGCTGGCAGTTTTGCTCTTTAGCATAGCGTTCAGTCAGCTCGATGGCCTTGAGGACATAGGCAAATTTTGAGGTCGCTTGGGTCGTTTGCAGTTGATCGTTTTTACGTGTCCAAGAGATATCTTGACCTAGCAATTGTTTTGAGGACACTAGACCTTGCTTGGCTTGACTGATCGTGGCATAAACGAATTGATCGACTGCAATCAAAATAGCCGGCTGTCCAGGTTCAACAACGGCATATTCACCAGCAATATAGAGTTTTCCTGGAGCTTTTACAGTAGGCAAAAAATCAATTCCTTTCCGAATTTTTAATTTCTAAGATCTCTGCGCCAGGACCAGCTGAGGCGACTAAAAGTTGCTCGTTTGAAAATTCTTGACTTAATGAATCCATGATGGCTTCAAGATCTTTTCCTTGACAGATGACCTTGACGTTAGGCCCAGCATCCATCGTGTAGTAACACTCTAGCCCTTGATCACGCAATTGCTCGACAAGTTGCATTGCTTTTAGACTTTCAGCTTCAAAATAGTTAAAGTGTGGTGTCGCACTAAGATTTAAAGCGTGCATACACATAGCATTACCTTCTGCGATCTTACCTAATTGTGTAAAATCTTTTTCCGCGATCGCTTGTTTGAGTGCTAAGAGATCTTCTTTTGAACGTTTTACCCAAGCTGAATAGTAAGGTGAAGTATGGACAACAGTTTGCATGCCAGCGCGTGAAGCGATCTTTTTTTGTTTATCGTTGACAACGATCGCGATCATTTTTAGGTCCCAATCTAAATTTTCCACCAAAGGAACTGCATATGATGTCTGATCAGAATCACCTTTTTGCCACTCCACAAAACCACCATAGATCGAGCGACAAGCAGAACCAGAACCACGGCGAGCTAAGCGTGATAAGTCTTTAGAGCTAAGATCTAATCCCAAAGCTTTGCTGCCAGCTAAAGCTAAGGCAGCATAAGCACTCGCAGAAGAGGCTAATCCAGCCATAGTCGGGACGTGATTAGTCGATTCAACTCGTGCAAAAAGTTGGCTAGCAGCCATTTGCCGAATAATGTCCAAAAATTTAGTGATCTTAGTTGTTTCTTGGGCTTGACCGTTGAGTGTGAACTGGTCAGCTGTCAAAGTTGGATCGAATTGGACAGTCGTATCGGTGTAAAAATGGTCCAACGTCAAAGAAAGGGAATTGTTTTGCGGGATGATGAGTTTCTCATCTGCTTTGCCCCAATATTTAACAAGTGCGATATTTGTATGTGCACGAGCAGTTACTTTAGGTGTTTTCATCTGATATTACCTATATAAATGTGTTGGTCTAATGACCAGAAAGCGATATAGTTTTCCTTTCATAGTGCTACATTGATAACTATATATGATCAGTCACACATTTTTAGCTTTCTAACTGATGATCATTTTTTGAGTGGTTCGATCCAAGCTGCGATCGCGCCGTTAGCGAGCAAAAGATCGGAGAGTTGCTTGGCTGAGCGCTGATCTTTGACAAGACAGATAAAACAACCTCCACGGCCACCACCAGTCAATTTAGCGCCTAAAGCTCCATTTTGCAAAGCTAGTTCGATCAATTTATCTAGCGTTGGCTCGCTGACATCTAATTGCCTTAAATATTTTTGGGCTGCATTTAGCGTCTGACCTAGACCTAAAACGTCATTTTGTGCTAATTGCTTGCGTGCTTGCCAGCTTAAAGCTCCGATCGCTGTGATCGTGTTTTTAGTCGCAGTAGGTGTAGCTTGAAGTTTTTCTTTGACAGTTGCGATCGCTTGCGAAGTCTGACCTTTGATACCACTATCACATATCACCAAATAAGCATCTAGCTCAAGTGGGATCGGGTCGATCGTTTGGTCACGGATCATCCAGATCGGAGTGGCCGAAGAGGTCGTCGCTGCATCTAAGCCACTTGGATTTTTATGTGTATCTTTTTCAGCCACATCAGCAAGTTTTAAGAGCGTTTGATGATCAAGTTCTAGAGAAAATAGATCGTACATCGCGCGGATGATCGCTACTGCGACCGAGGCTGATGAGCCCATCCCGCGTTCGATCGGTAATTGGCTAGTTACCTGAAGCGTAAAGCCGATCTCTTTATTTTGTTGAGTCAAGATATACATGACTAAATGTTTGATCCCCTGCATAAATTCGGGGACTTCAGCGATCGGACCCGTATAGTAACTACTTTCTAGTATTTGTTGGTCATCTTGGCGCAAGGTCATCTTAGCATGAGTCTTAAGTGTTTTTAGTGGTAAAGCGATCGCTGGTTGCCCGTATACGACCGCATGCTCACCGATCAAAATGATCTTAGCATGACTAAAACCTTGGCCGGTCTTTTTTTGTGTGCTAAGCAAAAAGAGCACCCTTTCTATCGTGTCTATTCTAAATATTTACAATGAAAAACATTGTAATTTCAAACTAAATTATACCATACCGCTAAATAAGGATGGATAAGTCTCAAACTAGATTATACCTGTTTAGTGTTTAGGCGACAAGTTTAGACCGGTAATTAAGGATAGTTCGATCAAAACGAGCTGATCACTGGTTATTTATTTTTAAACTGAGTGTGATAGAATTATTGTCAGAAAGATTATTTAAAGTCGGTGATGATAAATGACTAAATCAAAAACCTATGCAGTAGTCGATCTTGAGATGACGACCCCTGCATTGGATGGAACTGGAAGAATTATCCAATTTAGTTGTACTTTTATTGAAAATGGAAAAATCTCAGATACCTTTAGCACGTTGATCGACCCACAATGTCCGATCCCACCAGAAGTGCAAAAGCTGACCGGGATCAAGAACAGTGATGTTTCCAAAGCACCATTATTCAGTGATGTAGCGGATACGATCTATGCATTGTTACAGGATACAGTTTTTGTAGCGCATAATATCATGCAGGATTATCGCTTTTTAAATGCAGAGTTTGAGCGTGCGGGCTATCCTGAACTTGAATTAAAGGGGATCGATACGGTGCAGTTGGCTCAGATTTTATTGCCGACGCAACCTTCATATCGATTAGTTGATCTGGGTAACTATCTTGGGATCAAGCATGAACGCCCGCATCAAGCAGATAGTGATACCTATGTTACAGCAGAGTTATTTTTGTTTTTGCAGAAACGTTTAGAATTGTTACCATCAAGTGTCTTACAAACTTTATGTAACTTGAGCGGTGCGTTGCTTTATGATACAGCAGAGTGTTTTAAAGAAGCATATGCTAAGCAAAGAAAAAAAGCCCAGCCGTTAGCTAAAAAGTGGATGCAGATCGAAGACTTGGTTATTTTGAGGCCAAATTTCAAGACAAGGGATAATATAGCCCTGACATTTCCTAAGACTAAAGAAGAACAAGAACAACTCTTTTCAGGAAGTATCGAGTGGCGTGATGAGCAAGTCAAAATGATGTCTACGATCGCCGATTTCTTTGATGATCCAAACGAACGGCGCTTGTTACTTGAAGCACCGACCGGGATGGGAAAGACTTTGGGGTATTTAGTGCCGGCCGCATACGCTTCGACCCAAGATAAGCGTATCGTGATCAGTACGGCAACAACAGCCCTTCAAGCCCAACTGGCAGAAGAGATCGATCTGACCTTGAAAAATCTTTTCCCATTTGATCTTGATGTCGTTGTTTTAAAAGGAAATCGTCATTATATCGATCTAGATAAGTTTTGGCGTTCGTTGAAACAACCTTACAATAAAAATTCGCGTTTATTACAGATGCGTTTGATCGTTTGGTTATTACAGACCAAGACCGGTGATCTTGATGAGCTTAGATTGACGACACGGCAAGATCCTTTATTTGCTAATATCGAGCATACTGGTTTTGATAGTTTAGAGCCAACCAGTCCATTTTATCGCGTCGATTATCTACGCTTAAATGAGATCGCCAAAGAAAACGCCTCATTTATCATTACAAATCATGCATATCTATTGACCCATGCCACTGATTTTAAGGGCAATGACTTGGAATTGATCGTTGATGAAGCTCAAAATCTCCCAGCTACAGTAGCTAAAAGTGTTCAGCAAGTTTTGGATTTTGATGAGATCAAGATCCTCTGTGATAGTATGTTAGTCAAAATGGAGTCGCAGATCTCATTTTCATTTGAACAATTGATCGAGCAAAGTCTGTTGACTAAAAAACAATACCATGCTCTTTTAAAAGATCTCCAAGTGTTAGATCACGATATGTGGGATCTAAGGGCTGCTTTTATGCGAAGGTTCCTAAGATTCCGACAAAATGGGATCACTGAGCAACCATTAACTGAAAAGAAGTTTTTGGGATTTTTAAAGGAACATTATGGTGTGATCAATAAGATAACTCGCGCCTATGACGGTTTTTTACAGCAATTTGCGTGGCTACAAAAAGTATTTTTCAAAGCCAGCCGTTTAGAACAGATCGATCAAACGGCGACGTTATACTTATTGGATTTTTTTAGATTAGCTTCGCAATTAGTGACAGCTTTTGAGCCTTGGCAAAAATTAGCCTTTACGGATCTTGAAGCTAACCAAACTAAGCAATTGATCTGGTTGAGTATCGCTGAACAAGAAACTGCACATTTACGTTTACACTTCAGCTATTTAGATGGAGCTGACTTCTTACAAAGTAAAGTGTATCCAAAGTTTGAACATGTATTGTTTTTAGGTGCAGGTTTATTTACAAAGCAGACTCATGCTTATACGTTAAAACAATTAGACCTACCTAAAGATACGCGTTTATTGAGCTACCAAGGTAATTTTGACTATCAAAAAACCTTAGCGTTGATCGCAAAGGACGCGCCTAATGTTGGTGCGACTGAAAATGAGGAATATGTTAAGTACCTAGCTAAGACTATTTATGATCTAACTGCTAAAAATCAATGTCAGACAATGATCTTATTCAATTCATTAGATGAACTTGAACGAACTTATGAGTATCTAGCAGTCTTAGGTCTTACCAAAGAAAGAGAAGTTTTAGCTCAAGGTGTCAATGGAAGTCCCGAAAAGTTAAAGAAACGTTTTACCTTGAATCAAAGTCAGACAGCGATCTTGCTTGCGACGGGGACATTTTTTGAAGGGATAGATCTACCCGAAAAATTATTAGAGCTTTTAGTGATCGTACGTTTACCATTTCAAGCACCTAATACCTTATTTAATCAAGTTCGATATGAGCGTGCACGCCAAGTCGGCGATGATCCGTTTACGACATTAGCTTTACCTGAAGCAGTTTTGCGTCTAAAACAGGGCTTTGGTCGCTTGATCCGGACGCCAAATGATCGTGGAGCTTTTGTCTTATTAGATTCAAGGATCTTGACTAAGCGTTATGGTAAAGAATTTAAGCAAGTCTTCCCAGATAAATTAGAATTACGCCCAGTTTTGACAGCTGAGATCCCGAAACTAGTTGCTGATTTTTTACATGACAAACAGCGCTAACTTGGTATAATTGAACTAAACAGTTTTTGACTAGAGGAAGGAATTTATGAAGCGGACAACGAGGATCAAAAAGAAAACAAAGTATCGTTTGTGGTATCTCGGAGTTTTGACCGTCTTGGTATTAGTGCTCGTCATTTTCAACTTGGCACTTTCGCCTATGAGAAATGCCAAAAAGCAAGCAACGCAATTAGCACAACAATACGCTGGCTTAAAAGAAGAGACGGCCTTTTATCACTACAATCGAAATCATACTTATTACACGGTCGCAGGAACTAATGATAAAAAACAAAAAATTTATGCCATCGTTGCACAAAATGGTAAGAAGATCAACGTTTACCAGCAAAACGAAGGGATCTCTGAAGCAAGTGCCAAAAAGATCACTCAGCAAACTGGGAACGTGAAAAAGATCACCCATACTGCTTTAGGGATGCATAAAAATAAACCAGTCTGGGAAATAAGTTATCTTAATTCCTACGGTAATCTTTGTTATGATATACTTGATTTTAAAACAGGAAAAGTTGTTAAAACGATCCAAAATATTTAATTAAAGGGGCCATTCAAGATGGAATTATCAAAAAGAGTACAAAATGTTTCACCCTCAGCAACTTTAGCTTTATCAGCTAAGGCAAAGCAATTACAAAAAGACGGCTATGATGTCAAAAATTTAACTGTTGGTGAGCCTAATTTCAATACGCCAGAGCATATCAAAAAAGCAGCGATCCAAGCGATCCAAGCGGGGAAATCAGATTTTTACACCGCTGCTTTAGGGATCGTTGAATTACGCAAGGCGATTGCTAAAGCAACTAATGCTCAATATCACACTGATTATACGTTTGAAAATGTTGCTGTTACAGTAGGGGGAAAATTCTCTTTATATGCGATTAGCCAAACGATCCTTGATCCAGGCGATGAAGTCTTGATCCCCTTGCCATATTGGGTCAGTTATAGTGAACAAGTCAAGTTAGCTGAAGGTAAACCAGTTTTTGTACTGCCTGAAACTAAGAGCTTAAAGGTAACGGTAGCTGCTCTTGAAGCTAAACGAACTGAAAAAACGAAGGCCGTGATCATTAACTCACCGCAAAACCCTTCTGGTGTCATTTACACTAGAGCTGAGTTAGAAGCGATCGGAAATTGGGCCGTAAAAAATAATATCTGGTTAATTGCTGATGACATGTATAATAAGTTAGTTTATAATGGAAACAGCTTTGTTTCTTTAGTTGAACTTTCAGAAGCAATCAAGCAGCAAACGATATTGACCAATGGTTTTTCTAAAACGTACTCGATGACTGGGTGGCGTGTGGGCTATACTTTGGCGAAGAAAGAATTGATCGCTAAGTTAGGTACTGTGGTCGGGCATGCGACTGGAAATCTTTCGGCGGTCAGCCAATATGCAGCCTTAGCAGCTTTGGAACAAGACCAGGCTTGTGTTGAAGAGATGCGCCAAGCGTATGAAATGCGACTAAATGAGATCTATCCTTTAGTGGAGAAGATCCCTGGTTTCGAGCTGACAACTAAGCCGGAAGGTGCCTTTTATCTATTCCCTAACATTCAAAAGGCTTTAAAAGCAACGGGATTTAGTGATGCACCAAGTTTTGCTGATGCCTTATTGAGCGAGGCCTTTGTTGCTGTAGTTCCAGGGGAGGCCTTTGGGATGCCCGGACATATTCGTTTGAGTTATGCAACTTCACTTGAAGATCTGCGTGAGGCGATCGTGCGAATAGAAAAATTTGTTGAAAAATATAGTAAATAAAATAGGAGGAAAAATTTAGTGGAAACTATCAGTATTATTAACGCTAAAGACTATGTTGACCAAAAAGTAAGAATTGGAGTTTGGTTGACTAATAAGCGCTCCAGCGGTAAAATCGCCTTTTTACAGCTGCGCGACGGAACAGCTTATTTTCAAGGAGTCGTAGTTAAGAATAATGTTTCTGAAGATGTATTTAAGCTTGCAAAAGAAGTAAGACAAGAAGCAAGTATGTACGTCACAGGTACGATCCATGAAGATACACGCTCACACTTTGGCTATGAGATCGAAATTGAAGATATTGAACTGGTAGGTCAAAGTGAAGACTATCCGATCACTCCTAAAGAACACGGGACAGATTTCTTGATGGATCATCGTCATCTTTGGTTGCGTTCGAAGCGTCAATTTGCAATCATGAAGATCAGAAACGAAATGATCCGTGCAACTTATGAATTCTTCAACAAGGAAGGGTTCATCAAGTTGGATTCACCGATCTTGACCGGTAGTGCTCCTGAAGGCACAACAGAATTGTTCCATACTGAATATTTTGAAAAAGATGCTTATCTTTCACAATCAGGTCAGCTTTATGCTGAAGCTGGGGCAATGGCTTATGGGAAAGTCTTTACTTTCGGGCCAACATTTAGAGCGGAAAAATCCAAGACACGTCGTCATTTGATCGAATTTTGGATGATCGAACCAGAAATGGCATTTATGCATCAAGAAGAAAGTTTAGAGATCCAAGAACGCTATATTGCTTACTTGGTTGAAAAAGTACTTGAAAATTGTGACTACGAACTTGATATTTTAGGACGAGATAAGGAAGTCCTCAAGCGCTATACGCAACTACCTTATCCACGCATTTCCTATGATGATGCGATCAAATTATTACAAGAATCAGGTAAATTCCCAGATGTAAAATGGGGCGAAGATTTCGGTTCGCCAGAAGAAACTTATTTGGCAGAACACTTCAGCAAACCTGTTTTTGTGTTGAACTACCCTAAAGCGATCAAACCATTTTACATGAAACCACATCCAACTAGAGAAGACTTAGTTGTATGTGCTGACTTGTTAGCGCCAGAAGGCTATGGTGAGATCATCGGTGGTTCTGAGCGTGCGACTGATCCAGAATATTTAGCAAAACAAATTGAAGATGCAGGTTTAAATAAAGCTGATTATGAATGGTACTTAGATCTACGGCGCTACGGTAGTGTACCACACTCTGGCTTTGGACTTGGTCTGGAACGTGCAGTAACTTGGATCACAGGTGAAGACCATATCCGGGAAGCTATTCCATTCCCACGTTTATTAAACCGGATCTACCCATAATAGTTGGTGGGCTGCGGGACATGACCGAGTGTTGTGTCCTGTTTTTTACTTAAAAAGGAAGATCAAGATGGATAAAATACTACGAAAATATTTAGCTGCTGGACAAATGACAGTTTCCAATCTATTGTTGAATAATTATCGTCAGTTAGGACTAGATGAAGCTGAGTTTATCTTGATGTTACAGCTCATGAGTCGAACGCAGCAGGGAAACGCGATCGATCTAACTGAAATTTCACAAAGTATGCAGCTTGATACTAGTAAGCTGGGAAATTTATTACGTAATTTGATCGAAAAAAAATTTCTTAGATTAACGACAGCAACTGATGTGGCGGGACGTAAGTATGACAAGTATGATTTTACGCTACTTTACGAGAAATTATTTGCTTTAGAACAAAATGAAGTAACAGCTGAACTAACACAAAACAAAACGACCAGTAAGCAAGAAGTTTATAAAAATATTGAGGTCGAATTTGGCCGTCTTTTGACCCCGATGGAACTACAAACGATCGATAGTTGGCTCAATACAGAAAATTATTCACCCGAATTGATCGTTTTAGCTTTACGTGAGGCCGTTTTAAATCAGGTTTATAGTTTGAAGTATATTGATAAGATCTTATTGAGCTGGGAAAAGCAAAATATCAAAACTAGTGCCGATGTGCAACGATTACGCCAACAGCGCCGACAAGAAATGGCTAAAAAAGCACAACCAACTGCACCTAAGCAAAATAAAGCTAAACCAAGTATTCCAATGTATGATTGGTCAGGAGGGATCGATGATGCTAAGTAGTGAAGAAACGACACATGCGATCGAAATCATGGGTGAAATGTTTCCCAATGCCACAACATCATTGACGAAGACAGATCCGTATCACTTTATGCTTTCAGTGATATTGAGTGCTCAAACTACTGACAAAGCTGTTAACTTGGTCACACCAGCTTTATTTGAACGCTATAAGGATCCTGTTGACTTAGCGAATGCGAGCCAAGCAGAAGTTGAAAGCTATATCAAAACGATCGGTCTATATCGCAATAAGGCGCGCTTTTTGATCAAATGCTCACAGGAACTGGTCGAACGCTTTGATGGGGTCGTCCCTAAAACTAGAAAAGAGCTGATGAGCTTAAGTGGGGTCGGACGCAAAACAGCGGATGTGGTTTTAGCTGAATGCTTTGGGATCCCAGCATTTGCAGTTGATACCCATGTCAGTCGCGTTGCCAAACGTTTAGGGATGGTTCCAGCTGATAGTGATGTTTTAACGATCGAAAAGATCTTAATGCAAAAAGTCCCACAAGATCTATGGATCAAAGGGCATCACCGGATGATATTTTGGGGACGATACCAATGCATGGCAAGAAATCCGAAGTGTAGTTCTTGTCCACTATTAGATATTTGCCCAGAAGGCCGATCAAGAGTGTAAAAACCGAACATAATTAGTGATAAAGATATAATTTTAATAAAAAAACAAACAACATAATGAATTTTTATGTAAAATATGGTAAATTATTAACTGGCATAAAAATTCTATGGAGATGGTGAATTTGAAAAAGTTAAAAGTATATCGTTTGTCACTTGGGTGGCAGATAATTTTAGGCCTGTTGATCGGAATCGGTTTAGGGGTCATATTTGCTGATGATAAAGGATTTATCAAATTTGCAAATGGACTCGGATCGACCTTTATCAATATGATCTCGATGATCGTCTTGCCGATCGTCTTTTCAAGTTTAGTTGTAGGGATCGCTAATATGGGCGATATCAAAAAGTTAGGGCGGATCGGACTAAAAACTTTGATCTATTTTGAGGTGTTATCAACGATCGCCTTTATCGTTGGGATGTTAGTCTCTAATCTTTCCCAGATCGGATATATGCTTGATTTAAGCAAGTTGTCCCAAGTTGATATTTCGACATATGTTAAAACAGCTAAACAGGCTTCGCACAGCGGATTAGGTTCGATCTTGATGTCGATCGTGCCATCTAATTTCTTTGATGCATTAGCGACAGGTCAGATGCTACCAGTGATCTTTTTCTCTTGTTTATTTGGGTTAGGGATCGCGGCAATTGGTGAAAAAGGTAAGATCTTATTACAATTTTTCCAAGCTGTAGCAGAAGTAATGTTCAAGATCACTGGTTGGATCATGTATTTTGCACCTTTTGGGGTCGCAGGCTTGATCGGGGCTACCGTCGCTCAATTGGGGCTCGAGTCGTTAAAACCATTAGGATTATTTATCGTAATGTCTTACGCAACGATGATCTTCTTTATTTTAGTAGTTTTAGGGATCACATCTCGGATCTTTGGTTTTAAGATCATGGACCAATTACGAGTAGTCAAAGATGAATTGGTGTTGGCCTTTACAACGGCTAGTTCAGAGGTCACATTACCACGGTTGATGGAAAAAACTCAAAAATTAGGCGTTGACCAAGCGATCAGCTCGTTCGTTATTCCGACTGGTTATACCTTTAACTTGGACGGCTCTGCGATCTATCAATCATTAGCAGCTATCTTTTTAGCCCAAGCCTATCATATTGATCTTTCGTTGAGTCAGCAATTGACTTTATTATTAGTTTTAATGATCACTTCTAAAGGGATGGCAGGCGTTCCTGGGGCGTCATTTGTTGTTTTATTAGCGACAGTTTCAACGATCGGTGTTCCAGTCTCAGGCCTAGCTTTGATCGCTGGGATCGATCGTTTAGTTGATATGGGACGGACAGTTGTCAATGTTGCAGGAAATGTTACTGCGACATTGATCATCGGTAAATCAGAAAATGAATTTGATCAAGAAAAACATGATAAATATGTAGCCTCTTTTAAATAAAAGAAGCATAAAAAGAGGCTGTGACATAAGTCTCTATCTTTAGAGAAGACCACTCGAATTATTCAAAAAAATTCGAGTGGTCTTCTTTATTTGGATCAGTTGGTGATGTTGTTTTTGCATAAAAAAACACTCCTCCACATTGCTGAGGGGAGTGTTTACGAGTCTATCCATATCAGTTGATGGACACTTTGTTACTTTATTGTGGTGGATTTCCACTGTCAGTTGTCTGATTCTCCGCTTGTGAGTCAGGTTCGGCTGGTGGTGTAGAATTTGCTGAACTAGAATTATCGTCGGTCGATTGCGAAGGCTGACTTGACGAGTGACTCTCAGAGCTACTTGAACTTGAAGAAGTTTCTGAAGAACTTTCTGAGCTAGCTGAACTTTCCGAGCTTGAAGAAGATTCAGACGATGAACTCGAAGTTTCTGAAGAACTTGAGCGACTAGAACTTGAACTACCAGAAAGTTCCGAGCTTGGAGCAGCAGAACCAGCCAAGTAAAGTTGACGGACACCATTGATATAGCGAACATAGACGTTGCTTGGTTTGCGCCAATCGGTGTTGGTCTTTCCTTGCGACATGTAGGTCATGATGTTCTTATAGAAAAGTGATGCTAAAGCAACGGAATTGTTATCCAAGTAATTACCCGCTTCGTATTGGTGGTCATAACCGACCCAAACAGAGACAGAGTAGTGTTTGGTATAACCGTTGAACCAAGAATCCATTGTAGCATTATCAGGGAATTTAGCTGAGATATCAGATGGGTAAGCGTTAGTCCCAGTCTTACCGGCTTGATATAAACCGCTGATATTAGCTCGAGTACCTGTTCCTTCAGGTGAAGTAATAACACCTTTGAGCATATCGGTGATCATATAAGCTGTTGATGACTGCATGACTTGTTTACCAGAACTTGAAAATTCTTTGCGTTCGCCATCACCAGTTACGATCTCTTTGATATATTGTGGTTGGTAATAAGTCCCACCATTGGCAAAGGCCGCATAAGCTGCAGCATTTTGGAGAGTCGAAGAAGGTAACCCGATACCGTTTTGATATTCTAGGGTCTTATCGTAGTTAAAGCCCATTTGTGAAATGAAGTTTTGAGCTTTTGTGATCCCCACTGCGGCTAAAGCCCGGATCGCAGGGACGTTACGTGATTCGACCAAAGCTTGGCGCATCGTCATCAGGCCTTTGTATTGGTGGTCAAAATCGTATAGTTGAATATTTGTTCCAGGGTAAACATAACGATTGTCTTTGATCGGATGATACGTAGCCCAATCGAGATATTCGATCGCAGGTGCATAATCCATCAAAGGCTTAGCCGTAGAACCATTTGTCCGATCAGTTTGAACGGCACGATTGAGTCCAAAGGTAACATCGCCAGTCTTACGTCCACCAAGCATCGCGACCACATTACCATTATCTGGATCGATCACAGTTGAAGCAACTTGGATATTGTCATCGGGGAAGTTCAAATATTCATCGCTATTTGCGATCTCATAGAGACGTTTTTGGATCGCCATGTCTAAATTAGTGTAGATCTGTAAGCTGTCTTTATAAGGATCATAGCCTTTCTTCTTAGCTTCTTCGATAACTTGTTTGATATATGGATCAGCGATCTTTTCAGTTGAGGTCACAGTTTTTGAAGTGTTCTTCTCAACTAGACCAGTGGTGATGCTTTCTTGTTTAGCTTCGTTAGCTTGAGCTTGGGTGATCTTTTTATTAGCGACCATCGCATTTAAAACATCATCCCGACGCTTTTTAGCAAATTCTGGATTAGTATAAGGATTGTAAGAGGATGGGGCATTTGGGATCCCAGCGATCAAAGCTGTTTGAGCTAAGTTTAATTTATCCAATGTCTTACCAAAATAGTATTTAGACGCAGTCTGCATCCCGTAACATCCGTCACCCATGAAGACTTTATTGACATAGAAAGTCAAAATTTGATCTTTGCTGTATTGGCGGTCCATATTGATGGCTAGCCAAGCTTCTTGGGCTTTACGCTTGATCGTTTGGTCAGAGCGCTTGGTCGAGAAGTAGGAGAGTTTGATCAATTGCTGATCTAATGTACTCCCACCTTGTAATCCAGCTGAACCAGACGCATTAGACATTGCAGCTGATACGATCCGCCATGGGTCGACCCCATGATGCTTATAGAAACGACGGTCCTCGATCGAGATGACCGCATCTTTTAATTGCTGTGGGATGTCTTTTTCTGCAACATAGGTCCGGTTTTCGGTCCCTAAAGACATGATCTTTTTGCCATTTGAATCATAAATGACCGTTGAACCGGCACTTTCAAGCTGTTGCTCACTTAATTTAGGAGCACTGCTTGCATAGACAAAAAAGACGGTGACTCCAACCACTAAAGCAGCTACTAGGGCGACTGCAAAGGATATTAAGATCTTGAGCCACATTGGCTTTTTGCCAGCGCGTGAAGCTTTTTTCTTACCGCTACGCTTTAAACGACCATTTTTCTTCGGGCCATTTGTGCGCGAGTATTTCGGATTTTTATCCATAACGATGCTGCTACTATACAAATGTGGAATCATAAAATATATGATCAGAAAGAATATAGCGTTCCTTTCTTAATTTTAGTTACTACAGTTATATAGTGATAAAGTGTAGTTTAGGCAAATTGCCTGACTGGGTCATTGTAAGTATCAGTCACACATTTTTAACTTTCTAACTGATATAGCTAACTGTATTTATCCACTAGGGAAACATTGAACTACTTTTTAAGCAGTAGATCAACGTAATTTAGATATGGGATACGGGGCCGGAGCGCATAATCGATCTCAAAGCCATCGCGTTCGATCACTGCTTTTGGGATCGATTTGCGCCCAGTTGCTTGGGCATCCCAGTAATCAAATAAAATATCAGCCGGCATCAAAAACACCTGATCAGTTGTGACGAATTTAACGATCGTAAAGCAGATACCAGCTTGATCTTGACATGCTTTCATGTGTTTTATCTGGTGAGCATGAAAGTTACTGAGCGGAAATGAGGTCTTATTTTTAGTCTCTTTTGCTTCAAAATCAAGATAATGACCACGATAGACACCATTGTAATCAGTGGTAGAAGCTTGTTTGAAATAAGCTTTTTTGATCACTGCGGCGCTACGTTTGGGATAATAAACATCAACGATCTGGATCGGTGTCGGCTTTTTGTGAATGACCGCGATCCCAGCTGAAAGATAGTATTTGTTGCTTTCGTTTATTTCATCTTCTAACGACATTCCGCGCTTTCCATAAATAGTATTGTTGGCGCGGCTTTTTTTACTCGCACTATTTTTAGTAGTGAACAAGCCGCCGTTTGGATAGTGGATTGCCATAGATAAATATCACGCTCCTATCCGGTTAATTATAACAAATTTAAACAGTTATTGGCAAAAAGTTGGGTGAAATTTAAAGCAAAAGATTTGTGGTATTATAAGGTAAAGAAAATATTTTGTGAGGTGAAATGCGTGCGTTTATGGGTAAGTGGCTATCGAAGTTACGAACTAGGGGTCTTTAAATTAGATGACCCCAAGATCGAAGTTTTAAAGTATTGTTTGCGTAAAAATTTTATGCAAAATGCTGATATGGGGCTTGAGTGGATCATTTCTGGAGGCCAATTGGGGATCGAACAATGGGCGTTAGAAGAAGCAGTTTCTTTTACTAAAGAATATGTAGGCGTCAAGACCGCATTGATGTATCCTTATACAGAATTTTCCAAAAATTGGCAAGAAGATAAGCAGATACAGCTAGCACAGTTAGAACAACAAGTTGATTTTTGTGCTAGCGTAAGTAAACAACCATATAGTTCACCAATGCAGTTGAAAAATTACCAACAATTTATGCTAGCACATACGGATAAAGCGGTCTTGATCTATGACCAAGAACATCCCGGCAAGCCAAAATTTGACTATGAAGCGATCAAACGTTATCAACAGACACATACTTATGAGCTTGAGGTGATCGATATGTATCAGCTTCAAGATGAGGCAGAACAGTATTTAGAGCAAAAATACTAATAGGTTGATTCAAGAGCACTAAAAACTGATCATTAGTTGTTTTAGTGCTCTTGATTTGTACATGTGATCAATTAGTATTAACCATGATTTATCGAAAAAGTCAGTCATGAATCAGTCAGAAATTTACAAAGCTAACGAATTTGTCCAGAAGAGTTAGGAAACAAATCATTATCTTGGTTCAATGTATCACGCAAAATGGATAGTGTGATCGCTCGTGTTTGGAAAGAGTCCTGCATTTATGGCAGGGCTTATTTTTATGTCTACAGTCACGATAGCGAGATCTATGTTACTGATGTTTAACCACTCGATACCTTTGTGATCTACGACAATACAGTAGCACATAAGCCACTGTATGCAGTTCGCTATGGTCATATCGGTTCAGCTAATTATAAGCTCACAGTTTTTTCTGAGCATTACTAATGGGAGTCTGATACTAGTCGGAATACAAGTAATTTCGGTGCCCGGACAGCTAACCCGTTTGGGATGATCCCGATAATCGAAGCAGTGGAAAACGATGAGCGCCTAAGCGTGATCAAGAATGTTTTACCGCTGATTGATGAGATAGACAAGGCGATGTCTGAGAAAGCAAATGATGTTGATTATTTTGCTGATGCATACATGAAAGTCTTAGGGGCGATCCTTAGTGAAGATGATCTTGAAAATTTGCGCAACTATCGGATCATCGATCTGAAGTCTAGAGAAAGTGATGATCCAAGCGAAACACCAGAAAGCTTAGATATTGACTTTTTATCTAAACCAAATGCTGATGAGACGCAAGCAAATCTGATCGATCGGATCGTTGACAACCTATATCAAGTTTCGATGATAACTAACTTGAACGACAAAGATTTTGGTAATTCAACTGGTGTGGCACTCGAAATGAAGTACAAGCCGATGCTAAACCTAGCTACTCTCAAGTCTCGTGGTTTTACGGAGTCGCTGAAAGATATGTATCAAGTCGTATTTGCGTCAGATCTGATCGAAAACATCATTCGAGAAGCGTGGAAAGACGTTGATATCAATTTCCAATACGACCTACCACACGATACGCTTTCAGAAACTCAAACGGCACAGATCTTAGCCAACCTGGTATCAAGTGAGATTTGGCTTAAGACGCTGTCTATCGTTAATGATCCACGCCAGGAACAAGAACGAATGGATCGAGAGAAAAACGAGCAGATTAAGGCAAATATGCAAGTGCTGAAGCAGACAAATGCTTTTACGGATGGTGATGCAAATGCAAACAGTCGAACAAGTCAAGAAAAGGATTGATTATCTGCTCGAACGTGATCAAGCAACTGAAGCTGAGATCGAAAAAGTATACAACGAAGCGGTCGATACTTTGCGTGCGATCGTGAGCGATGTGCACAATCGTTATGCTGTTGATGGCGTGGTCGTGCCAGCTAATTTGTATGGTAAGGTCACAGTAAAAGACATGCTTTTACTCAAACAACAGTATGACAAGCTCCCAGATGACCTATCAGCGTCAGAACAAGACCGAGTGGACTTATTACACTGCGATGAGTCAAACGTCGCCTAAAGGGCTGATAACGGCTTTGGTGGGGATGGCTCTTATCGCTGTTGTTCACAAAGTCGGAAAGATCATCGATAAGAATAACCAGACTGCAGTCAAAGAAGAGATCGCCTATCAAGCAAAGCATGAAGATATCCCTAAAATGTCAGTCAAGAAGTATGCTAGCCCAGAGTTCAAAGTCAAGACAGGAAAAGACTTTATTCCCTGGACTGAGCGAGTATTGACAGATCACGATCAAGCTGTCAACCGGATCAGCAATGTGATCAATGGCATGGTATCGCAAGGAATGCGTGCAGAAGATATCGCAAATCATTTTTATCCGGGAAATGCGGAAAGTATGCGTGCTGATAATATTCCTAAGATCATTAGGGATGCGACAGTCAAAGCTAAGCGAACAGCTCGGACTGAAGCAGCTGCACGAGAAGATGCTATCACTGAGCAAAGTTTTAAAGCAAATGGTGTAAAGTATTATGACTGGGTCACAGAACCGGGAGCATGTAAAATCTGCACTAACTGGGCTATCTCAGGGCCGTATAAAGTTGGTGATGAGTCCAGTCCGCGAGTTCCCGGTAGTTCGCACCCTAATTGTCGGTGTAGGAGAATTAGATCAGAAAGTTTGGAATTCTTAAAGCAAGAGGAAACAACTCGTATTACTCGTAAAAAATATGATGGTGTAACACTTTCCGAAGTTTTGGCGGTAAACAGAAAACTGGTCAATTCATATAAATTTCATGATAAATTCTCTAAGCTGGATTTACCAAAAAAAGTTCAAGAGTCTATTTATCAAGTGTCTATGAAGATATTAGAAAATAGAGATGGTTCTATCGGAGAAGATATAGCAGCGATTGATAGTAGATCAGGGAAAGTTCTTTTTATCAATCAAGATTCAAATGCAGAAGGAAAGGTAAATCCTACTCCTGAGCAGTACGAAAAAATTATGAATAATAACAGTAAAGTGGTTTTGGTCCATACTCACCCTGGAAACGGGAGACCTTCAATTGCCGACATATTAACCTTAGAACGTGGTGAAAAATATGTGCATAGTTCAGTGATTGTAGGGCATAAAGGCGCCGTATATGAAATCTCATTACGTAAAGATAAGAAATTTGAACTTGAAAAAGCTTACAACAAAGCTTACAATGAACTTGTAAGGAATGGTAATTCTTCGCAAATTTCAAAATTGAAGGCGACAGATATTTTGTATAATGAGAGGTACTTTAACCATGACAAATACTAAAATAAGTTCTACTAACTATGATTGGTTAGCAATTGACGATACTGAATACTATCATTTGCCTGATGAAGAAGGGACAGACTTAGAAAAAAGTTTCATTCAAAAAGTGGAGAATAATCCCGAATATGCCAAAAAATGGCAAGAGTTTATAGAAGATTACAGTTGATTTGCACTCGTGGTTGGGTGCTTTTTTAGTACGCGGAGGGGTGAATATGAAGTCTAATTCCTATGCTCGAGTAGCATGCAAGATCTTGAAATATCTAAATGACTGTTACGAAAACGGCTTAGAAGCTAGTATTGATAGTCTAAACGCAAATATGTTAGGTATTTCAGATCGGCAGTTCTATCAGACTATGAAAATGCTGTCTGATGATGGTTACGTTAAGGGAGTTGAGTTTATGGATGTTGTTCCACCAGAAAACAGTGTACTCAATCATCCGAGAAACTGGCACATTACTAGCCAAGGTATCCAGTATCTGGAAGAAAATTCACTAATGCAAAAGGCTTACAAAGTAGCCAAAGAAGCTAGAGACTGGTTACCGTTGATATGAACAAGCAGGGAGAACTCTGAAGAAGTTAAATGAAATCGAAGAAAAAGAAAGACTAGCGGAATACGGTGCTAGTCTAACGATCTTGATCATTATTTTGGTGGGGTTATTTGTCTTTACTTACGGTTTGATATGGTCCTTAGCATATGAGCCTGAGAACTATTATCTAAATAATATCAAAAATGGAAGGAAGTTATATTAATGGAATTTGAGAACTTTAAGTTTAGTTTGACTGAATACGAATTAGATGAAAATGTTCCTGCAATTGATATTGATTTTCCTAACTGGAATGGTGGCGGTTATCGTGATGAACTAGAAATTCCAGGAGATTCACTTTCGATAGTATTTCTAGAATGGACAGAATACGATGGAGGCGAGATTTGTTCTATTCAAGTTGTTGATCCCGAAGCATTTTTAAAAGCACCTGAATTGGATGATATTGAGGTCAACGGTTATAATGTCAAGGAACTCATTAGGGTAGCATATCGTCGATTGAACATTGAACGATTAGTTTAACTTCTAAGCACTCGTCGTCGGGTGCTTTTTTAGTACACGAAGGGATGAATGTGAAGGATGATTCCTATGCTCGAGTAGCATTCAAGATCTTGAAATACCTAATGATTGTTACGAAAACAGATTAAAAGCTAGTATTGATAGTCTAAACGCAAATATGTTTGGGCATTTCAGATCGGCAGTTCTATTAGACTATGAAAATGCTGTCTGATGATGGTTACGTTAAGGAAGTTGAGTTTATGGATTTTGTGAAATTTTTATTGACAGTTATGTTGATCTTTGGTACTCGTGACTTTTTGTTGACACTTGCACAAGGATATTTAGCACAAAAAATGATCGATAAAAAGTATCCAAAAATTTATATTTACAAGTGTCAAATAATTATGCTATAATAGACGACGTTATGAGTTAAGTTCCTAATATGCAAATGAGGTGCAGTTTCGATGGAAAATGTAAATCTTACGCCTAAGGACATCGTAAATAAGAATTTTTCACGCGGTCTACGCGGTTATGACTCGAATGAAGTTGATGAATTTTTGGATCAAGTTATCCAAGATTATGAAGCATACGCTAAAGAAAATCAACGTCTTCAAATGGAGAATGATCGTTTAGTAAGCAAAGTCGATGAATTGACAAAGCAAGTTGCGGTCGGTTCTTCGGGTCAAACAGCTCGTCCAACGACGAATATGACTAATATGGATGTTTTAAAGCGGTTGTCTAACTTAGAGCGACATGTTTTTGGTGCTCAACTTAATGATGATGACGATCGTAGTAATCGTTTTTAAATAAGTAAATAATGTGTAGTCTTCTGGTAATCGCGGTCTATTATATATAGGCTGAGGAAAGTCCAAGCTTGCACAGGCTGCGATGCCTGTAGTGATCGTGCTTGCTGAAAAAATAAGGCAAGGTACCATTTTTTATGGTAACGGCAGATAAAAGGGCTAAAGTCATTTGACCATGTCCGAGTAGTCTTGAAAAGTGCCACAGTGACGAAGCAATAGTGGAAACATTATTGGTGGAACGAGGTAAACCCCGCGAGCAGGTAACCCAAACTTTGGTAGGGGCGCTTCATGACGGAAATGAACTAATCATGGGGGCGAGTTATTTAACTCGGAGATAGATGATTACCACCGATTTTAGCTCCTGGGCTAAATGACGTACAGAACGTGGCTTATAGAGGACTACATATTCAGGAAATGACTAGGGCGGAAGGAAACTTTTGTCCTAGTTTTTTTAATGTGAAAATCAAGTTATTAAAGCTATGCGAATACAGAAAGGAAGTATTATGAAAAAATACAACTTACTAGCAACCTGTGCTGCTGGGATCGAAGCAATTACAGGAAATGAATTAAAGCATCTAGGCTATCAAGTGGCTGTTGAAAATGGACGCGTTCGCTATCAAGGAACGGCAGAAGATATTATCAATACCAATCTCTGGTTACGCACGGCCGACCGGGTCAAGATCATCATTGGCGAATTTAAAGCAACGACTTTTGATGAACTTTTTGAAAAAACAAAGGCTTTGCCTTGGGATGAATATTTACCGTTAGATGCTAATTTTCCAGTTGCGGGAAAATCTCAAAAATCTAAATTGCACAACGTTCCTAGTGTACAAGCGATCGTAAAAAAAGCGATCGTTGAAAAACTTTCAGCGGTATATCATCGCCGGTCATTTTTACCAGAAACAGGGGCTAAATATCCTTTGGAAGTAGCATTGAATAAAGATAAAGTCCTATTGACGTTAGATACGACTGGGAGCAGTTTATTCAAACGGGGCTATCGTGTTGGTAAAGGGGGCGCTCCATTGAAAGAAAATATGGCAGCAGCGCTTGTTTTACTAGCACATTGGTATCCAGAAAAGCCCTTTGTCGATCCAGTATGTGGTTCAGGGACTTTGCCGATCGAAGCGGCAATGATCGGGCATAATATCGCACCAGGCTTCAATCGTGATTTTGTTTGTGAAACATGGGACTGGATGCCGGCTGGTTTGAGTGAAGAATTACGGGTTAAAGCTGAACAAGCAGCCAATTATGATATTGAACTTGATATCTGTGGCTATGATATTGATGGTAAGATGATCGAGATCGCTAAAAAAAATGCAATGGAGGCTGGATTATCGCATAGTATTAAGTTCAAACAACTAGCTGTCAAAGATTTTAAGACGGATAAAGAATACGGCGTGATCGTGGCTAACCCGCCATATGGTGAACGTTTAAGCGATGAGGCTGGCGTGCATAAGCTCTATCAAGAAATGGGGGACCTTTACCGTCCATTAACGACTTGGAGCAAATATATCTTGACTAGTGACTTAGCTTTTGAACAATATTACGGACAAAAGGCGACTAAACGACGTAAGCTCTATAATGGTACTTTAAGAACTGATCTATTCCAATATTGGGGGCAAAAAAAGCCTCGCAATTAGGCTTTTAAAGCTTGTAAAGCAAGGTTATGAGCGCCAGTGTTTTGTTTATCAGGGATCCATTGATCGATGACCAACGGAAATTTTTCGTGTAGCGTGAGTAGTTTGGCCAACTCAGGTGCAAATGACTTACTATAGCGCTTATCTAAGCTATCGATCACGATCTTACTATCAGAATGAAAGAAAACATTTTGGGCATTTGGAAAGTTTCGAGACAAATATTCAAAACCTAAGATAGCAGCTTCAAATTCAGCTTGATGATTATTTGAGGCTGTTATTTTTTGTTTAAATTGGTATTGTTTTTGATCAGCGATAACTAAGATCCCAGCCGCGCTATGGGTTTTGTTTGTTGCGGCATCGGTGTATAATTTTACCATGGACTGTGCTCTTTTCTTAATTAATTGTTAAATTACCACTTCAATGAGCAAGTGGTTCTCTTCAAATTGTAAAATTAAAAGAAAAGTAGTGCAACGGAAAGGTGTTTTTTTGTGGAACAAAAATTTTATTGTCAACCTGATATTCCCAGTTCGATCACATGTTGGTCTTATACTTTTATGATCTTTTTATTGAGTTTGTTCTTATGGTTAGAGATCACAGTTTTTCAGATCTGGACTGCAATTGCTTTTGTATGCTTTGTGCTAGTCACTGCGATCCAATTATGGCGGCGCCAATTAGTTATTACAGACCGTGAAGTGAAATTCAAGCGCGTTTTATCTTTAAATGATAAAATCATCGCTCGTAGCGATATCAAAGAAGTCGTGGCTACGAAATACCAATTGAAGATCACTGACCAATATCGGACTTATTCAGTTTTAATGTTACCAAAAAGCAAAGAAAAATGCTTAAAAACGTTAAAATAGTTCGTTTTTAAATCGATTAAATTGTAGTTGTTAGCTTTTTTATAAAAACTAATGACAAAACACGAAATATGTTTTATACTGGTCTTAAATTCATCAGGAATTAGCTATAAGATACAGGTAAAAAAAGAAAGGAAAAGCTATATCTATCATTTTGGTGATATAGTCGTAAGCGTAAACGTGAAAGATATTGAAATTGCACAACAAAGTGAAATGTTACCGATCGTTCAGGTCGCTAAAAAAGCTGGTTTAAGTGAATCGGAGATCGAACAATACGGTCAATATAAAGCAAAGATCAAACTACCGTTGGCTGACCGCCCAAAAACTAAAGAAAAATTGATCTTAGTGACGGCTGTCAATCCAACGCCGGCTGGTGAAGGCAAGTCGACAGTTACTGTTGGTTTAGGCGATGCCTTGAGTTTAGCAGGTAAAAAAACTATGATCGCCTTGCGCGAACCATCCTTAGGTCCTGTAATGGGAATGAAAGGTGGCGCAACTGGCGGTGGCTATTCTCAAGTAGTCCCAATGGAAGACATCAACTTACATTTCACGGGTGATATGCATGCTTTGACAACTGCCAATAATACTTTAGCAGCCTTGATCGATAACCATATCTACCAAGGTAACAAGCTAGGTATCGACCAGCGCCGAGTGATCTGGAAACGCGTATTGGATATCAATGATCGCGCATTACGCCATGTGGTCATCGGGCTTGGTGGTGTAGTCCAAGGGATCCCACGTGAAGACGGTTTTGATATCACGGTGGCTTCAGAAATGATGGCGATCTTGTGTCTAGCAAAAGATATCGCTGATCTAAAGAAACGTTTAGGGCAGATCGTGATCGGTTATACTTATGCTAAAGAACCAGTGACAGTCGCTGACTTAGGCGTGACAGGTGCGATCGCCTTGTTGTTAAAGGATGCCTTGAAGCCAAATCTAGTTCAAACTTTAGCGCATACACCAGCGATCATTCATGGTGGACCATTTGCTAATATTGCCCATGGCTGTAACAGTGTGTTGGCAACTAAGACAGCTTTACAGTTGGCCGACTATACGATCACTGAAGCTGGTTTTGGAGCTGATCTTGGAGCTGAAAAATTCTTAGACATCAAAGTACCTCAGTTAGGTAAAGCACCAAATACGATCGTGATCGTAGCCACAGTTCGTGCCTTGAAGATGAATGGTGGCGTGGCAAAAGATCAACTTGATCATGAAGATCTAGTGGCTTTAGAAAAAGGCTTTGCTAATTTGAAGCGTCATATTCAAAGTATGAAACAATATGATATTCCCGTAGTTGTTGCGATCAATAAGTTTACTGCTGATACTCTTGCTGAATTAAACATGTTAGTTGAACTTTGTGCTAAAGAAGACACTACCGCTGTTGTTGCTGATGTGTGGGCTAAAGGTGGTGCAGGGGCTAAAGAATTAGCTCAAGCTGTGCTCGCTAGCTGTGATCAAGCTACTGCACCTAAACGCTTGTATGCGGCTGATGATAGTGTTGAAGATAAGATCAAACAGATCGTGACCAAGATCTATGGTGGTAAAGATGTTGAATTCAGTCC
Source organism: Ligilactobacillus murinus DSM 20452 = NBRC 14221 (assembly GCF_001591685.1). GTDB lineage: Bacteria > Bacillota > Bacilli > Lactobacillales > Lactobacillaceae > Ligilactobacillus > Ligilactobacillus murinus. The sequence goes on from NZ_BCVJ01000002.1 coordinate 39,111, forward strand.
GAAAGCTTTACGCCAATTGAGTGAATTCAAAACTCTTGGTTGGGATAAATTACCTGTATGTATGGCTAAAACACAATATTCACTTTCGGACGATCCTAAATTACTTGGAGCCCCAACTGATTTTATGATCCATGTTCGTGAATTTGTGCCTAAATTAGGGGCCGGCTTTATCGTAGCCTTGACCGGTAATGTTTTGACAATGCCTGGTCTACCAAAGGTTCCAGCTGCGATGGGGATGGATCTAGCAGATGATGGTACGATCACAGGATTATACTAAAAACGTTTGCGATCGTTTAAAAATCGTAGGCTGATAGGTCAGGTCGGCTTTAAAAGGCATCAGCAGTGGTGCCTTTTTTGTTTGGATAATTGTCTAACAACGATTTTTACGTTAAGATTGAGATGAAAGATATTTAAGTCATTAGTTTAGAAGGGTTATGGATCGGATGACGTTATATATTTGTTTAATGGTCGCGGTAGTTTTATCCGACCAGTTGTTGAAATTTTATATTCAGCAAAATGTTCCACTTAATGTTAGCTATGAAGTTATTCCAGGTGTCTTGTCGATCGGATACGTGCGAAATTTTGGAGCGGCTTGGAGCATGTGGTTAGGTCAAAGATGGTTACTAAGTATTATTTCACTTGTAGCTTTGGTGATTTTTGGCTATTATTTTAAGAAATTGTACCATAACTGGGGCTATGGACTAGGTTTTTCACTGTTGATCGGTGGAACACTCGGAAATTTACTTGATCGTCTTTTCTCTGGATATGTGGTCGATATGTTTGAATTGGATTTTATTAATTTTCCAGTTTTCAACATTGCTGATTGCGCCTTGACTTTAGGTGTGATCGTAATTTTGATCACGATGCTAAAAGATGATGAAGGGATAATTTAATCTATAAAGAAGGATGATAATGAATTGGTAGAAGCAACGATCACAACGCAAACGGGACGGTTAGATAAAGTTTTAACGATGATCTTTCCACAGTACTCGCGGTCCCAGATCCAACAATTATTGGAACAGGGCAATATTTTAGTCAATGAGACCCTACAAAAGGGTAAATACAAGGTCAAAGCGGGCGATAAGATCAGTTTGACCGAACCAGCGATCAAAGAGCTTGAAGTCGAACCTGAAAATATCGCTTTAGATATCGTTTATGAAGATGATGATGTGATCGTTATCAATAAACCACAGGGAATGGTCGTTCATCCGGCACCAGGACATGAACACCATACGTTAGTCAATGCTTTGTTATATCATTGCCCGCTTTCAACGATCAATGGAACTTATCGCCCAGGGATCGTACATCGGATCGATAAAGATACTTCGGGGCTCTTAATGGTCGCTAAAAATGATCAGGCTCATCGCAGTTTGGCTAAGCAATTAAAAGATAAAACTAATTTACGCGAATATGTCGCGCTTGTTCACGGACGGATCAAAGAAGATTCTGGGACGATCAAAGCTCCGCTCGCACGGAGCCCTAAGGATCGTAAAAAACAAGCTGTTGTTTCTGGTGGTCGGGATGCAGTGACGCATTTTAAAGTCTTGAAGCGTTATCAAGACTATACCTTAGTAAGTTGTCGCTTAGAGACTGGTCGGACCCACCAAATACGTGTGCATATGAAATATATCGGTCATCCGCTAGTGGGTGATCCAATGTATGGACCCAAGAAAACTTTGAAGGGTAAGGGGCAGTTTTTGCACGCAGCTAAATTAGGTTTTACCCATCCCAAAACGGGTGAATTTTTGACTTTTGAAGCCCCACTGCCAGAAATTTTTGAAAAACAACTGCTAAGCGTTTAGTTTTCCTCGGTAGGTAAAAAACTCTCAATTAGCTACTAAAAATTAATGTAAAATATTTGACCTATATTAGAGATCAACTCTGGTGTAGGTCTATTTTTTATATTCTTTTTAGGTGGTGAGACCAGATGGAAAACATGAGCGTGATATACAAAACGATCCTTGGTAGTGGATTACGGGAGTTCAAATACTTGAACAGTCATCTTAAGCCGGTAGGACATAAAGAGGAAATGAAGGGATCCATTTTTGGTTTCAGAGAAAAGGAAGCACTAAAAGTAGGACGTGGGGTGATCTTAACATCGATTGAGGCAATGAATGATAATACTGACAGTTTCACTCACTGGACACCTAATGTTTATCGTTATGGGAAAAAGAGAGAATTTGGTGGCATTGTAGAGGGATACAGCGAGAAGAACCTGCGTCAAATTAACACTTTCGTGATCGATATTGACAGTAAGAGTGTGAACTGGTCTGAAATTTTGTTATTGGGGTTAGAGATGGGGTTTATGCCAACGATGATCCTCGAGACCCCTAAAGGATACCAAGTATATCATGTATTAAGTCGCCCGGCATTTGTCACGAGTAAGACTAATTACAAAGTGATCGACGTGGCCAAAAAGATCTCCAGAAACTTGAAAGGGGCTTACGCAGCAAAATTTAACGTTGATATGGGGTGCAATGATTTTGGAATTGCACGAGTTCCACGGAAAGACAACGTTTTATTCTTTGATCAAGATTATCGTTATTCATTTGGTGAGTGGTTAAATTGGTCATTAAAACAATCTGATTCATTGCTAGAAGAAGCTAAAGAACCTAAGATGCGCCTGGTCAGAAAAAGTGATCAATCGCGTCAGATCGACGAACCGTGGTTCGATATGTTATTACATCGTGGTCAGATCCGTGGTCAAAAGGGAGTTTTAGGTCGCAATAATGCTGTTTTAACACTAGCACTTGCATTTTTTTCTTCAGGTAAAGCTAAAGAAAATTGCGAGTTCAATCTTCATCAGTTCAATGGTAGATTGAGTCAGCCTTTAAAAGACGTTGAGGTGCAACGAATAATAGACAGTGCGTACTCTGGTAAATACAGAGCAGCACAACGTGTGTATATAACACAGCTGATGCAGACGTGGGTAGATTCTTCACTAACAGAGGCTGAGTTATTTACTTCTAAAACAGGTTGGTATAAATTTGCCCGCCCAAGAGAAGAACGAACGAACAGTCACTTCAAGGAAAGAGAAGCTGATCTATTAGCTTATCTACGAAAAAAATGCACCGTCGATAAGCCTTATTTAACTTGCACATCAAAAGAAATGGCCGAAAACTTAGGAATGAGTCTATCGACGTTCAAGGTGATCAAAAAACGTCTAATGAGATCAAATAAAATCAAAGCAACAACAACTCTAGGACGAAATGGAAGAACAACGTTGGTATTGCTCGCATTATTTGTTGTGGGTGTCATAAGTAAAAATAAAGCCCGTAAACATTTTTTTATCGATCATGTAGCGAAGCTACTCGAGGTCAATTGTACGGAGCTAGAACGTACTGTAACGCTATTTACATACAACGAATCTGATGTTCAAGAGCAGGGAGAGCAATTGAATTTTCTTGGTGTGAATACGTCATGATAAAAGGGCCAAACTGCCATATACATATATCTATGATAGTGTGGCTGACCAAAGCACAGTGTAAATATATTCAAGAGTGAGGTATCAGATTATGTATCAAATCTTTTCTTATAGCTTACAAGATTATTTAGTGTACCATGGTAAGCCTCTGTTTTTTAGAACTGAGGGGGCAGCACATAGATTCTTACATGAGTGGCAAATCAGTGGTGATCCTAGGGAAATTGCACCATGTATTGTGGTAAAGAGAGGGTGTAGAGTTTGAAAAATAAAAATCCTTTTGATCTTTCTAGCGATATGCTAAGAAATTTGGGTGAAGAATTAAATAAATTATTAACTTCGTCACAGGCAGGGATTATGTTTATGATCATTTGTATCTTTACGCAGTTAATGTTAAGTCTAATTAGTGCTAAGCAGCTTATAGATACAGATTTAGCTTTTTGGGTTTTATGGAGTGTATGTCTTATTGCTTTGTTGTTATGGAGTTTCTAGAGGTAAGCAAAAAACTTAATTGTAAGGGAGTGAGCTAATGGGTAGTGAAGTAGATTACAAGATCGTACAGGGACACTATCTTCTTGGAGGTGGTCAAGAGGCAAACAAGTATGAGTTTAAGATATATCGGGGTCACCCAGATTTTGAGAAAATCACGGTCGACAGTGTGTGTTGGACATTTTATCAGGCTGAAGATATTTTGACACCTATACCAGCAATTATAAGGGTTCAAGGTGTGTTTTCAGAAAGAAATATTGTCAGAGTGAAATTAGCCAAAGAACAGCAAAGAGGGTATCCAATCTTACCAATAGTGAAAGTGATCGATGATTTTGATTTTGAATTATTGGAGTACATGTTTGCGGTGCACAATCGTTTTCAGAGCGATCTGAGTAGATTGGGGTATGATGGTGCAGCAAAGGATTTAGATCCACGAAACTTGAAAAGAGCTAGGATACAACGTGAAATTCACAGGCTCAGTCATGATGGTAAGGGAACGAGAACAATTGCAGAGATTATGGGTATATCAAGAAATACCGTGAAAAAGTACTTACAATTGACTACTAAGGAATTTTTATCCGAGACAAATAATCCTTTGCGAGAATATCAAAGAGATATTCTAGAGCACCTATATGCTGATCACCGTGTATCGATTAGGCATATATACAATGAACTACAAGAAAAATACGACAATAATATCAAAGTAGGCTATAGGCAATTCGCACGATATGTTAAAAATTTACGTGAAAAACATAAAATTGAAAGGAATTGAGAAATAGACTGTATCCATCGAAAAAAATTTATGGAGGGAAAAGATGATATAGGGGTGGGTCAAAAACATGTCACAAAAAGGGTCAAAAGTATGTCATTTTTGCAAATTTCAAATTTTTTATTGACAAATCTGAAATAGGTCGTTCCTTTTTCAGAGTGGGTCAAAAATATGTCACAAAAGGGGTCAAAAGTATGTCATTTTTGCAAATTTTAAATTTTTTGTTGACAAACAGAAAAAAGTGTTTTTTGACACAGAAATAGAAAAATTTTAGGTAGGTAATTAAGGAATGAAGAAGAAATTTTTTCTTGTTGGAACGATCGGAATGATTTTAATCACAGTATTTATTTGGGGATATGAAAAAAATAATAGTTATCAGTCACAATTCGATGCACGTACGAGCGTAAGTAAAATAATCGAGGAAAAGAGTAAAAATTATAATCTAGTATTTTATAAAAAGGGTTGTCCGTATTGCGAAGGTGCTATGTTTGAAATTGTTAAAGGTGCAGTTGATAGTTCTCTTAGAGAAGGTGGAGCGGAGACACTATTTGTAAATATTGAAGGAAAAGCTGGCCGAGAACTGGTCAAAAAATATCATGTGAGATATGCGGCCACTGTTGTCAAAGTCCGCAATAGAAAAGAAGTCAAGAAGATGGTGTATGCTGAAAAAGTGGCTGGGAAGTACCGAGCCAAAGAAGAGGTCGTAGATGAAGTTTTTAGGAGGTAAAGAGGAACGATCATGATCGAAGAAATCAATGCAGTAGGTGTAAAATTTAAGAAAAGCAGGATCCGAGCAGGACGAGAGAAAGTGAACATCTATCCAAAGACATATGTATTCAAAATAAGTCCTGTACAGGCGAAAAAAGCTGAGATCGGACAAGTTTTATATGTTAAGAACAGACACAATAAGAGAGTGCCAGTTATCGTACAAAGTTTGTTGAAATTAGCGCCAAATAGTTGCCGGAAACATAAACCGATATTGCATAAATGATCAAAATAGAAGCGAATTTTAGATGCCGTTTGTCTAAAAAAATTCTGCTTCTATTTTTTCGTTTATAGTGGTGGAAAATAAGATAGGAGTGATTTCTTGAAAATAATCAGATACTTGAAAGGCTTGAGAAAGAAATTAAGGCAGCAAGTGATCTTAAGAAAATTTTTGATCTTTATGTTATTGTTTGGTTCATGGGCGACATTAGTTATTTGTGGTTTGACATCTGATCGGCGTCAAGTGTATTCAGAAAAACTGATGGCGACTGAACAAAGTTTTGATAACGGAACTGGGACGATCGACTTAAAGTCGCAAGTGTATTCTGAAGAAAGCAAGACGTTATTATTGAACTTCGAGACCAAAAATCAGTCAGGAGCTGCGATCGATCCAAGCAATCTATCGTGGGTATTCTATAGCAAAAATCCCGACGTGTCCGCGACGATGGAAGTGATCCCGATCATCGATAATAAGATCACAGTAGTGGTGAAAAATCTACCGAAGAATTTCGATGCACTGGCATTCCAGGTCACAAATTCTGGTGTAAATGCTGATGATATTTCCATAAATATTGAGTCAAGTTCCTCAAGTAGTAGTGATAAGATCTCGAAGAAAAAGTCAGCTGATGGTGAAGGAAACGAGATCCAATTCGTAGTGACTACAAAGGGTGATCATCTAAAATATAAGAAGTTGAACGATCTAACAAGACAAGAATTGACCAGTTCCGAAATTCAAAAAGAGATCAAGTTCCAGGAAGGTCAAAAAGCAAAACTGAAGAAGGCGATAAAAAATATTAGAAAGTTGATCGAGGAAGATAATTCTAAGATTCGTGAATTACAGAAGGAAGAGACCTATCTTACGACTGATCAGAAAGAAGATAATTTAGCGAAGATAGGGCAACTAAATTCCGAGATCGAAAGTTACAAAAAGAATATCGAACAAGCGCAAAAAAATATTCAAAAAGTCGAAGAACGAATCAAAATGTTGGAGAAAAAAGACGCTGCGATCAAGTCCGGGAAATTCAAATTTTCAGATCCGATCCAAGTGAAACATAATAATTAGTGGAGGAAAAAACAATGGCTAAAATCACAAAACTGAAACGATACAAAAACGATTTTGAAAAAGCAAAAACGCAGATGGAAAAGAAAAAAGAAGAGCTACAAAAAGCGGAAACGGAAATTTTTTCGAGCTATGGTCGCTTGAAATTTGAAGAGTTGCAACTAAAAAATGGATCGCGTAAGTTAGATATCGACGAAGTTATTTTAGAACAGATTGCGTTCAACAAAGAGCTGAAAAATAAACTACGTGAAGAAAAGAAAGTTGCACAAGCAAATCAAAAAAATGATTTTCCACCACACCAAAATTAATAGATAATGTTTGCCGATTCGAGAAGAAAAATCTTGAATCGGCATATTTTTTTGACTGGATTTTATGGAGGAAAAAGATCAAGATGCAGTGAATCACTAATTCCAAATTTTTTCTGTAGGTCGACTGAAATTTTTATTTTTAGTGCATAGTTTTTGCAAAAAGTTTCTGAATTTTCAAAGAAAAAGTACATAAGTCAGGATCACTTGAGAGACAAAAGGCGGCTTCTTTACTTACTTTTGAAAATGCAAAAGTAACAAAGAAGCAAACCCACAAAACATAAATGAAATGCAAGACGAAATCTCACGAGATTTCTGTGCATTACGCTGGCGCTGTCATTTTCGGTTCACAGACGAAAACAAGTTTTCTGGTGAACTAGCGAAAAGAGCATAAGGGAAACAGTCCCCACGTGCCGTGTGGAGTTGGTAGTACCAACGTTTCCAGGAGATCTAAATTTACTCGCTTATACAAGCTATTACAAGTTGGAGTTACAAGTCATTACAAGCCAAAACTATAAGTGGTTACAAGCCAAAGTTATAAGCAATTACAAGTTAAGATTACAAGTAGTTACAAGCAAAAGTTATAAGTAATTACAAGTTGTATGATGCCCTTAAAAATTGCAAACTTCCGAATAGGTATACTATTAGACACGTAATTTATGCGGAGGTATTTGTCTATGAAAAAAGACGTTAAAATTAATATTCATATTTATGGTATTAGCAAACATGAAATTGAAAAATTACACAATATGGCACGTAAAAAAGGTTATACTTCTTTGAATGCTTACCTACAATTTTTGTTGCGCAGAGAAATCGAAAATGATCTTATGGGGCCAGAAAAATATGATTACAAAAACTACTTCGAGTCAATGAAAAATACATTGCTGAGTTTGAGTGAGGGATATGTAAAGGCGGCAAAAAGAAAAGAACAACTAGAAGAAAATGTTAAAAGAATTTTTGAATTAACGGACAGTTGGTTGTTTCTTGTTGACCCAGAACTAGAGAAGTTTGGTGAAAGGAAAGAGTTAGCACTTGATAAAGAAAGTGGAATAGTTTCTGAAAGGACCGTCGAAAAAATAATAGAGCAAGAGAAAAGAAAAAATGTAGATACAGAGGATTCAGGAAATGATTTGCTAAAAGAAATATCGGAAGAAAAGGTTAAAGGTACAAATGAACCTGTTGCAAATAATAATAGCGCTGAGATGAAAATTAGAGGACTCACTAAAGATGATGTTTCCGGATTAAAACTGATTGCCAAGCAATCGAAGGCTGCAAATCTAAATCAATTCATGCTTGATCAAGTTTATCTTATTTTACGAAATGGTGGCTTGAGTATTTACGATAACAGACTTGCCGATGATATTTTGGAAGTAAAGGATATGTTATTCAAAATCGCTGATGCACAGACTAAACAAGAACTACACGATATGCAGATAATCGCAAAGCTAGATGCAAGCATTGAGGCAGTCATCACATGGATCGAGTTTATGAGTCTGGCAGAGACAAAGCAATTTTGAAAGGGGTGATACTTTGAAACAGGGCAAGCTTATTTTTTTGTTGGTGACGATCGTAGTGATCATTTTAGTCCAGCCAAATGTTTTTAGGACTGTAAAAAGTATTTTGTTTCCTAGAAGTTTCTCAGAACAGATCACAAAAGATACGGTCTCAAAATCTGATCGAGAGATCAATAAAAATTTAGCTAAGGTAAAATTTGATGGGAGACAGGTGATAGAAGTTAATGGTAATCTCCCTACGTTGAAACCTCAGAAGGGAGATATAAAGGATAAGGGCGAATTTTATTCTGATATCGATTTACTGGGACGTGTGGGTAAAGCTGAAGTATTGTTAAGTATTAACACATTATCGTTCAACAAAAAGAGAGGTATTTCAAAAATAAAGCCTACAGGTTGGAAGGAAAAAACAATCGAGATCAACGGGAAAGAACAAAATTTTTATAAACGTTGTTTTTTGATCTCACCAGAATTCGGTGGGAAGGGAAACGAAAAAAATATATTTACAGGAACTCGTGTATTGGAAGAAAATACCACAGATCATTCGCAATCTATGCCATACTATGAGAACTTAGTAAAGAAGTATATCAATGACACACGTCATCAGGTATTGTATCAAGTGACACCAATATTTCATGGTATAGATTTAGTTCCAAGGGGTGTTCGTATACAAGCTAAAAGCGTTGAGGATGATCAACTATCATTTGATATTTTTATTTTCAATGTGCAACCAGGATATAAGATAAATTACTTGAATGGAAATTTTGCAAAGGAGTAATGGAATAATGGAATGGAATAGATTACAAACTGTTCATCTTACAGAAGATATGCGTAAAAAGTTGGAAGAAATCGAAAATTATTTAGAGAAACAAGATTATTTCTCCAATGAAAAGTTGAATCGAAGTAGAATCATTGATATGTTGATCCTAACATTCTATGATCTGTTTGTTGCAGAAAACAGCAGGACTAAATATCCAAATCGACTTGCTGAGTTGAAGAAGATCACACCGAAAGATAATCAAAAACTTTTGCGAGAATTGATGAGACAGGGACGGTCGATGGAATTTTTGCTGTATATCAACTTGGGTATCTATCAAAGTTTGTCGCAAATCAATGGCTCATACACACCTAAAGAGCTACGGAGTTATCAAACCGGAGACAGTAGGGAGATAAATATGTTGATGAATCAGATCATGCAAATCATTAATGATGATATCGCAAGGAACAAGCAGATAAAGGACTCAAAAAGAAAGAAGGCGTAGTGTTTGAGAGAAAAAGAATCAGGTAAATTTTATAAAAAATTATTGAAGATGGAACCGTTGGGATTTATAGACCCATTGAAAGATCTAGGGACGTTTGATAGTTACCATATGTGTTTTCTTGAGACAGTAGAGGAGCTGAGAAGTCCCTGGTCGGGTGATCAGTATTTGCCAAAGTGGCAGGTAAAGATCGAAGAAATGCGCGGTGTGTATATAAAGTGGCAAGAAGCACTTGCGAATGAAAAAGACGAGAAGACTGGGCGGCAAAAAAGAAATTTTGTTTCAACAGCAAGTGTCCGAAAGGAGCAGCGAGTTTTCATCAGATTATGTTTACGGTTTGGATTCACGATCAGAACTATATCGAAGAAAACAGGATATGCAGAGAAAACGATCCGCAATGAGTATTCCTATTCTAGACACATGCACGCGACCAAAAGAAACTCTTATGTCATAGTAAAAGATAAGGCGCCGGGTTCTTCAGCAAGGCAGCCTCTTAGTCACTATTTAAAAAGTAAAGAAGGGAATGAACGATATTGTCTAAATCGCCGGCAGTAACAGTTATGTGGGATTACACTACACCTTATGCAAAATTTGTGGACTATACAAAGCGGAAAGAAGCAGTTGTGGTAAAAGATCCTTCAGATGATCGTTTAGTCGAAGGTATTGATCAAGCGACTGCACAAGAAATAGCAAAAGAGATCCAAGAACAAACTTTAGACTACGTAGGATATATCGACTACATGAAGCGAAATTACGCTACTAAAAACGATAGTAAGGAATTCACGGGGATCTTTACGGATAAGACACTAAACGCAAGCACAGAGGAAGCTGAACACTTAAAAGATATGTTGGTGGAGGCTAAAGAAAATAAATCCTTGTTGTGGCGTGGTGTCATCTCTTTTGATAACGATTTTTTAGCAAGAAATGGTGTGTACATTCCTAAAAGTAAAGAAGTTGATCAAGAAATGATCAAAAAGGTAGTTCGAAAAGCAATGGTGAATGTGATCAAGAGAGAAAAGTTGTCTGATTCCGCCTTTTGGTGGGGAAATATCCATTTGAATACGGATAATATCCATGTCCATGTGGGACTTTCGGAAATAAAGTCGGCGCGTCCGACTTTTTTTTACGCTGCACGAAATCGCCGCGAACGCAAAGGTAAGTTTTCACAAAAGACTATCAAGGGTATCAAAAGCAACGTTTATAATTCACTGACAAGAGAAGATAAGCGTAGTATCCGACTAGATAAAGAAAAAAAGATCGCTAGCTTACGTGATAAGCTACTGAAATCGATGGCGGATAAAGAAGCAGATAAGTTGGAACGTATGGATCGCTTTTTCGTTGATCAAGTGATCGATCATTTACCTAAAGGAAAGAAACTACGCTATGGATCTAATGCTAAAGACTTTAGATTAAGCAAGTTCTTTATAGATCGATATGTTGACCATCAGCTACAGAACAATATGTTGGTGTACAAAAATTATCAGGCAGTAACTGAGAGTTTATTAGATGATTATCGCTATGCCTACGATAGTGGTGGTAAAGAGGAAAAGAACAGTATATATCGGGAAGTAACAAAGATATATGGCCGTGAAGTGGCCAGAACCCTTAGAACAAAAGAAAGCTCACAATTTATGAATAAGCGAATGGCTGATCTGAGAAAGCGATTAGGCGATCGTGCTTTGAAATATATCCAAGAGATAGCAAAGAAGCGCAGTAAGAGTAATATAGAAGATCTTTCTGCCGCAAATCAAAAGCTGGTCAAAGAGCAGGATAGAAATGCGACGATGGTGCACAGTGAAGAAATATGGACGAAGATGGGCTATAAGATCGCAAAAGATGCGCTCCCGATCGTGCTTGTAGTCCCAATTCCTGATGATGAAAAAGATAGTAAACACAAAAGTAAAAGAGAACAAAAAAACGGCAAAAGTACACCAAAAGGCTTTGAGAAAGTCGAGTTTTATGACGAACGATTTGTAGAACCGATAAATCCTGATAAGGTAAGACTAGATATTGATATAAAATCACTAAAGTCGATGAAAAAAGAAGATCTGTTGGATCTAGTTGAGCTTGCCCAGGCTGTAAGTAAGGAAGACCCAGAAAATAGACGATCAAAACAAGAGGTAGGTGTATTCAAGTTCGCCTTGCGTCAGAGGATCTTAGAGGAACGAAAACACGAGATCGATGCTTCGTTAGAACTACTGAATAGATATGAAAATCCTGTTGTAGCAGACGCTACTTTCTTGGACTATAAAAAGATGCAGTTTTCCGATATGAAGAATTTAGTAGAACTGCAACTAATGCCTAAGTACAAATTGAGTAAGAAAGATCTACAACAAAAAGAAGACTTAGAGTTCAAATATGTCGATGCGGTCCAAGTATCTATCAGCAAAGTTGATCAAAAGATGGCCGACCAACAGCGTGAAATGCTTATGCACGAAATAAAACTAGCAAAGAACGTACAAGATCCAAGTATTTTTGAGTTGTTGAAAGGCAAGGGGGCTACTAAAAAAGCATATGTAAATGAACTGGCCATAAAATACGAGATCATTGATATCAAGAGATCTATCAATCTAAATAACCAGACGATCAAGCAGACAAAAGACGAAGTAACGCAAAAAGAGCTTCGCAAACGAAATGGAATGGCTTTTGAACAACTGAAAGAATTGTATAGTGAATTATCGTCCGATGAATCAAGGATAGCGAAGATACAACTTGAGTGGGACTATCAACATGATCATAGCTTTAGAAGACAGATCAGTAGACGGATCGATCAACAACGATCAGGAGCCCGTAGAACGTCATATAATCGTGTCTCACACAGTTTAGTGAAAGGCTTGTCGATGGCCCTAAGAGACGATTCTAGCAAGCGAGAGCGCCTGTTACGTCAATTAGAACAAGAAGAAAGGAGGGAGAAGGAAAAAGAGAGATAAAAGAGCATAAAAAAATCAGCTACCTAGCGAATAAGTAGCTGACATGGGTATCTAAAGCTCTCTAATGAGATGAAAAATCTCGTTAGATCTTATGTACTACTTATGATAGCACACATATACATATTAGCAACCCGTTTTATAAAAACTTAAGAAAATATACATATATCTTCTGACTATCCTAAAAGTATCGGTTTGTCTAAAAGACAGTAAGGTAAAGGTAATTTCTATGACATGAGGTGATACCAATGGAAAAAGAACTTACTAATTTATCTAAGTCTTTAGGATTGAAGAAGATCGGTCCACTTAAGTTCAAAGAAGATGACGATCTGTACAAGAAGTTTCAAAAGTTGATCAAGTACATCTACAAGAATGTAGAGAGGAAAAAAGAAGACAACAGTACTGCTGTGAAAAAAATGTTTGAGTACCGTTTCGGGAAAGAAGGAAGTTTAGAAAAACTTTCACTAGATGATACAAGTATTCCACAATACAAACAGACAGAAGATTTTTCTGGCGAAGTTTATAGATATAACTGGAAAAATGTTTTAGGAAATCCGATGGCGACATACTTTTTTGTTGACCCACAAAATCATTTTGGATCAAAACATGGTAAGCGTTTTAGGCCACTTGACTATTTAGGACGTCAAAAAAGGACAAGTAGCCAGTATATCTATGACAAAGAAGCGGTTATGTTGAATCAAGATCGTTTGGTAGGATTTGACCGATTCGAGAAAGCATTACTTGAGGAATATACAAAGAAACAAGGCAACTACCTTTTCAGTGAAAAAACTCTTAGAAACTATCTAAGTTTATTAATAGATCCAGCTATGGCCGGCAAAAAGGAAGTATGGAGATTCAAAGAGACAAATCACTCTTATGGGGAACTTGTGGAATTTATTGATGGGTACATTAGTGGTGTATATGAAGTGGTGGTCCAACATGAGTACGAAAAAAATCTTGAAAGTCAATTCAGAGCGGATCCGTCTACTACAAAAGCTAATATCAATGAAGAAACGCAAAAGGTAATGGATAATACTGAACTCAAAGAGTACTTCAAGTTTGTCGAACTAGATAATGATGTGGATCTGAAACTATTTGGGGACTTTGAGAGAGAAATGCACAGAGTCCAGGAAGTGTTACCTAAGATCAATGATACAAAGCCAGATCTACGGTTAAGAAAATTGGGTAACTACAAAGCTGCGGGGCTATATTTTCCATTCAATAAGACGATCGCATTAGATTTTAGAAGTGACAGTACTGAGAATCGTGACGAATATAAGCCAAGCGAACCAGGTATTAGATCATTTATTCATGAGTATGGTCATTACTTAGACTATAATTTGGTAAATTCTGATGGTATGACGACTAGTTTGAGTCTAGAGCAGGAATTCAGACCGATTATTGAAAAATATGTGGAACAGTTAAAAGAAAATGGGATATATTCCCAATCTCATGGTAAAACAGCAAACTACTATGCTGTACCGACTGAAGTATTTGCGCGTGCTTTTGAAGTCTATGCTTATGAAAAAGGGCTAAGAAGTCCATTGATGAAATCTGAAGATTATGGGACAGAGCCACAATATGTAAGTTTCACGTCTGAGATAAGAGAAGAGATCACAAAATATTTTGATGAAAAGCTACCCGAATTTGGTGGAAAAATCAGGGAATTAGCTGAAAAAGAAAGAATCGAAAAGCAAGAGATAGATCAAAGTCAAGATAAGGTTGAAGACACGAAAAAAGAAGGACGAGAGTATACGCCCTCTTTACAGTCTGAAACTGAAGGCAGTGGGCCACCCGATCAAGAAAACTTGATCCATGAATTTGATCGTCCTTCTTTACTCAAGTTTAACATGAATTTGGGTGAAAAGCCACGACAAATTACAGGTTTCCATGTTGCGACGCAAGATGAATTAGAAATGTTGAATAACAAAGTAGGCGATCTGGTATCAACTGCCAAATTTTACAAAGAAAACATGTCACAAGGAAACGTTGTGTATGTATTCAAACAAGGCAACAATATTAAGGCTCTGAGAGTGAAATATGGTGAAGAAAACTTTTCACACCTGACCGGAATAAAGTTTGATAGAAAGTCTGCTAAAGGAATGTTGGAAGATCTGGTAAATGAAAATACAGAACAAAATGCAATTCTGGTGAAAAATGACGGTACTACATTCCAAAAGCTAGATGTTATCCAAAAATTGCCTGAAGTTATCGATGCTAGTGTAATATCGTTGAATGATTTAGAGCATATACAACAAGCCCAGAAATTAAGATTCTCAGATGCGCTGAAGACAAAAGATAATAGTCTTCTATTGGCGCTAAAAGACTTTGAGCCAGAGATATATAGACCATATTCATTGATTAACCTATCGGACGTTAAGGCCCAATATAATGACTATCTAAGAGTTCCAGAAAATACAGTGCTAGCTGTCTTGTCCGAGACACGTAACGACTTAGGTGGCTTAAGTATTGGAACGCTATCCATCAATCATGAGTATGTCAAAGATATGTCTAGTGCAATGGGTATTATTGATGTCATGAATAAGCGTATCTCAGAAGAGATCGCAAGAAGTGAATCTACAGAACAAGAACGATCGGAAACAAAGACTCAAGAGTCGGATACTGAACCACAAGAACAGAATGAAGACCTTTCAGTACAAAGAGATCTAGAAGCCGACCAGGTAAATGAAGCACAAGAACCTGAAGATAAGGTCGCTAACGATCCAAAACAAGAAAACGTAAGTGTTCCAGATGATAGAAAACTGACCGCTAAACAGATCGATGAAGCTAAGGCACGAGATATTTTGGCCGTAGCTCAGGACCTAGGAATCGAGCTAGTCTCAGACAAAGGAAATTACTATTGGGAAGCTGAACCAAGTTTTATGATCGATACTCGATCTAAGACATTCAGCTGGAAAGACAAAGATATCCATCGTGGGGACGCTGTAGGACTGGTCGAGAACGTGAAGGGGATAACGTTTGCTGAAGCTGTTAGGTACTTGAATGCTGCTGAGATCGCTAGTTTCGATCGTAATAAGATCAAATACAGACTAAATAACGGACAGGTAACGTCGAACGAAACACAAGAAGTTCCACCGGAAAAAAAGACTGACACCAAGAAAAAGCCAACCCGTAATCTACCTAAACGAGTTACCAAAGAACAGATCGCAGCTGCACGCGACCGTAATATTTTAGAAGTAGCTCAGGAATTAGGCATGTCGCTCCAACAAAAAGGGCAGACTTATACTTGGACAGAACATGATTCGTTAGTTATTTTCCCAGGGACTAACACATATAGTTGGTTCTCTAAAGGTGAAAATGGCAAGAACTCATTAGATCTGGTCCAAAGTATCAAAGGCATGGATTTCAAGACCGCAGTAATGTATTTGAACAGTGCTGAGTTATCCGAGTTTGATGAAAGTAAGGTAAATCTTGAACCACAAAAGCCCTTCAAATACTTGTTGAAGGATAGTAACGATGTAAGCAAGCTAAAAGAATATTTTGTCAATGAGCGTAAGATCAATGGTCAAACTGTCAATGATTTTTTACGAAGTGGTGTGATCGCACAAGCTAATCGGATCTATCAAAATCAATTCGAACCAGTCGTAGTATTCAAGCACAAAGAGGCAAGTGGTAAACTTGTCGGCGCAAGTCTGCAAGGAATAAAAGAGGACCGACAACGTTATCCGGAACGTGGGCGCCTAAAAGAGATCATTACCAACAGTAAGCGCAATTGGGGTGTCACCTACAATAGTGGCCTCAAAGCTGATCAAAATTCGTTCAAGATGATTTTTTTTGAAGCCCCGATCGATATGATGAGTTACTACGAACTTCATAAAGACAAGTTAGAGGGTGTTCGCTTAGTGGCCATGAATGGTCTAAAAGACAATACGATGGGCAGACATATTGCCGAAAGTTTTGGATTCGCCGGAGAACCTAGCTTGAAAGATCTAAACGATCGATTCAAAGAAAACGGCCTTACAAGATCTGATGTTGCGAAAAGATTTAAAGCACAAAATGTTAGTCTAAAGATCGCTGTCGATAATGATGATAAAGGCCGAGAATTTATTGATAGGCTCAATAAAAAATATCCGTTGATACCATTTGAGGCGGATCTACCACCTTTATTAAAAGGTCGAGAAAAGACGGATTGGAATGATTATCTCAAAGCAACTAAGCTCGATCCTGATTTGGTTCTTGAGCGTAGTCGTGTAGAAACTAAGAAAGAACCTGATCAGTCACAAATCCCGTTAGAAAAGAAAGAAGAATCTAAAACTATCAAAGAGGATACAAAAAAGGTAGTACCTCAAGCACAAGTAGAGCCTTCAAAGGAAGATAAAAAAGAATTTGATATTGAGACCGCCAGTGCTAAGGAATTGAGCAATTTTGCAGTGAAAAAGATCCGTGAGATCACACAAGACCCACAGATGCTAGATGAGTATATGACCATGTTAGGTAAGTTTCCGGAATACTCCCCGCGAAACGTAGCTTTGATCTATACTCAAGCAAAAGAAGCTCAAATGGTCGGAACATTCAAAGAGTGGCAAGCGCGTCATGATACTTTCAAATTGACTAAAGATGACATCTTGTATGACGAAGAGGTCGCAACCAGAGTACAAGAGTCAGGGCGAGAGTATGAACAAAAACTTTCCATCAAAAGTGGTGAGCGCGGTAAGATCAATTTGTTCAAGGTAAAACAAGAATGGAAGCTGCCAAGAACAGATGAAGCCGGCAACGTGCTCAAATTTGAAAATGGCAATATTAAGTATAAGCAATATCACCCAAGTAAATTGACCGAACTTGAAAAGAAATTGCTTGAAGATAAGAAGATAGAACCAAAGCTACTGCCTGCAAGAGATAAAAATGGTGCGCTTATCTTTATGAAATATAAGGTCTTTGATATTTCTCAAACAAATCTGAAACAAGAGGCATATCAGAAAGTAGTCGGTAAACATCAATATGACTATGAAGCTGAAAAAAGCAAGCTATACAAGATAAGCTATGCGTTAAAAGCGTATGCTAAGGAAAACAACATCGATTACAAGATCGATAAGTTAAAGGTCGATGGCTTAGATCCAAATGTAAAGGGAAAATATCATGATGACCCTACGCATGGTCCTAAAGTTCGCATGAATAAGAATCTAGAATTTGCGGATAGTCTAGGAACAGCCATAAGGTTGCTCAGTCATGGGGCGATAAATAATATCCGAAATACCGAAAAAGAGGTCACAAAGTCCCAACGTGGACTTGAAGCTGAGATCATGGGACACGCCGTGGCAGCACATTTTGGACTTAAGACTGAGGATCGCTGGTTGAAACAAATGACTGAAAGACTACAGGAATTATCTGACAAAGAGCTATCAAAAAGTTTGAATCAGGTAGCGGTCGCAAGTCATAAATTCATCAATAGTATCGCAAAATACAGTGACACTCCAAAACGCCAGCGTGATCGCAGTATGAAAAAGAAATATAACCACACACAGTCGATCGGACGTAATATCTAAATATCCTAAAAAGTTGTGTTTTATCAAAACGTGTTCTAATTAATGCGTTGATAAAACACAACTTTTTATATGGAGGGAGAAAATGACAACAGTTATTTTAGCTGAAAAGCCTAAACAAGCGGGTTCATACGCTAAGGCATTTAGCTCATCTGAGAGAAGACAAGGATATTTTGCTGTAAGTGATCCTATCTTGCCTGAAGATACAGTGATCACATATGGTTTTGGCCATTTGGTAGAGTTAGCTATGCCAGCGTACTATCCAGAGTATAAAGAAAAGGGAACGAAGATGAGTTTGGTTCACTTACCTATCTATCCTGATAAATTTCATTATGAAGTCAGAGAAGATAGTAGCGATCAATTTTATATCGTAAAGGGGCTGCTTGAAAAAGCCGATACGATCGTGATCGCGACTGATTGTGATCGTGAAGGTGAAAATATCGCATGGTCGATCATGAGAAAAGCTAAGATCAATCTTAAAAGTAAAGTGCTCAAACGTTTGTGGATCAACTCATTAGAAAAATCAGTCATTAGACAAGGATTTCAAGATCTAAAAGATGATCATGATTACTATAAGTATTATCTTGAAGCTGAAGCTAGGAAGAAAAGTGATTGGCTCGTTGGTATGAACTTGACCGAACTTTATTCTGTTTTGCTACGGCAAAAAGGGCTAGATAAAATTTTGAGTGTGGGACGTGTTCAAACACCGACACTTTACATGATCTATCAACGTGATCAAATGATCAAAAACTTCAAGGTAAGTACGTATTATGAACTTGAAGCCGAAATTTTAGCAGGGAATAAAAAATTCGACGCAAAATTAACGCCCTCTCAGCAATTTCAAGACAAAACGAGTCTAATTACATTCAAACGTGACAATCGTCTTGAAAACGAGCGAGAGGCAGGAATTATTAGAAGCGTCCAAAAAGAAGAAAAATCCATAGCAAGTCCAAGGCTATTTTCGCTTTCGAGTTTGCAAAGTGAAGCTAATAAACGATTTAAGGCCAGTGCGTCGGATACACTAGCTGCAGTCCAAAATTTATATGAAGCTGGTCTATTATCATATCCCCGGACGAGCTGTAATTATATCACCGAAGAAGAGTTTTCGTATCTAAAAGAAAACGTCAAAAAATATGGTGATCTGATCGATAACACGCTCAAATTCACACGTCTAGAATCAAACAAGCGTTACGTTGATGGTAGTAGAGTGCAAGAACACTATGCGATCATTCCGACAAATCAAGTTGCTAGTCAAAAGCAATTTACCGAGTTTTCTGATCTTGAAAAGAAGATCTATTGGCTAGTGGTGGCGACTACGATATCGATGTTTTTGCCGACTTACAAATATAGTGAGACCACGGTAACAACAGATGTGGGAAATGTCAGCTTTGCTTCTAGTGGAAAAACACTTGTAGATATAGGCTGGAAAAAACTATTTGGGCTAAAGCAGAACAAAAACGATCTACCGGAACTAAGAGAAGGGCAACAGGTCTCGGTGACGCCAAGGGTAGTAGAGAAACAGACTACACCACCTAAGCCTTTCACTGAAGGTACACTGATCACGGCCATGAAAACTGCTGGACGTGAACTTAATGACAAAAAAGCACAAGCGATCTTAAAAGACGTTAAAGGTATAGGGACTGAAGCAACACGTGCAAATATCATCGATGGACTCAAAGAAAAAGATTATGTTGTCAGTCAAAAAAATGCGTTACATGTCACGGAATTGGGTGAGTTGCTTTGCCACTCTGTAGAAAGTTCACAATTATTGACCTCGGTCGAAATGACGGCTAAATGGGAAGAAAAGTTAAAAGAGATCAGTCAAAAAACTTATTCGCAAGAAGAATTTTTGATCCAGATCCGTAATTTCATCAGTAGTTTGATCGCTCAAGTTCCAACGTACATTGAAAGCAACACTAAGCTCGATGAAATGGTACAGGCTGTTTTAGCTCAGCGATCATTAGATACTTGTCCTAAGTGTCACCAGGGGCAAGTTTTAGATAAAGGCAAATTCTATGGTTGTAGTGAGTATTCAAATGGCTGTAACTTCTTATTACCTAAAAAATATGCCGGTAGAAAACTAGCTAAAAATGAACTGATAGAGTTGCTACAAAACAAGCAGACTAAACTTCTCACTGGTTTTGTCGGTAAGGAGTCAGGTAAGGAATATTCAGCTTATCTGAAACTAAATGATGACTGTGATCTAGAGTTAGAGTTTCCTAAACGTGAAAGTAACAGTATCGGTCTTTGTCCTAAGTGTCGTCAAGGTCAGATCATGGATCGGGGTAAGTTCTATGGCTGTGATCGTTACAGTAAAGATGGTGAAGGTTGTGATTTTAGTTTTAGTAAGATCATAGCTGGGCACGAGATCACTAGCGAAGAGGCTAAACAAATTATTGAAGGTGAAAAAACCGCACTACTACAAGGATTTGTTAGCAAAAAAGGCAAACAGTTCTCTGCAAGACTCAAATTAGATGATGAATATAACATTGCATTTGAATTTGAAAAGAAGAAATCAAAGAAACACGGGAGGAATAAATAAATGACTATCGAAGGTAAGGTAATCGCTTTAGAATTAAAGAATTTTGGTTTTTCTGACAAGAGCGAATTTGTGATGACGCTTGAGACGTTAGGTGATACGAAAGTGGTACTTGACTTGCCGATCGCAAGACAAGATGCTAGCGACTATAAACTAGGACAAGTGGTAGAGGTCGATGTATTGGTCACAGAACACTATACTCCAAAGGAACTACCTAGAAAATATCGAGTGGCCAAAAAGTATCCACCGGAAAGTTTTCCGTATGATGAACTACCTCAGCCACACCGTGATCCCGAATTGTTTGGTCCGCAACCACCACAAGAAGAATATGTGGAATATCCATCTGATGAAGAGTTAGACATATACGATGATGAAGACGAAGTACAAGACGAGGCTGAGCAGCCACAAAGTAAAGCTGAAGAAATTAAGCAACAAGAAAGCCCGGCCCAACAGGAAGAAAAAAACTTTGGTGGACTAGAAGACATCTTGAATGACAAGAGCGATGATATGACAAATGAAGAGATCGCTCAGAAATTAGGTAAGGAAGAAAACGTAGATACTGATCCTGTAGATAAGCCTAAGGTGGATAATATGTCGAACCAAGAACTGACCCAAAGTGACTACGAAAAGAGTGGTCAAAATAATAGACCGGAGAATGCGGAAGTACCTGATCAAACGTCACAAGAGACACAACAAGACACAGTTTCTGGTCAACAAGAAAAGGATGACGGCCAAGAAGAAACAGAATCTCAATCAGAACAGCAAGATCACCAACCAGAAGAGGAAAATAGTGAAAAAACTGACGAAGGATCAGCGCCATTAGGTGGTAGCATGATGGGCGGATTCGCCGGAAACGAAGATATCGACGATGACGAAGAAGAGGAGTAAAAGCACAATGAAGAAGATGATCACTGATATAATGTTAGGGATCCGTAAGAATCCAAATAAATTTGTCAGACGCTTTTCTGTATCCTTGCTAACAGTTAATATTTGTTCGTTGTTATATAGCCTTTCATGCTTCTTTAAGGTCGTGAAGTGGGTTAACGATGATAATATGACACGCTTTTTTACCGGAGAACTCCCAGTACAGATCAATGGATATTTGAACGGATCTAGCCAAGGGTTTACAGTCTTTCTAGTTACAATGATCGCTTTATTGATGACATTATGGTCTTTTATGTGGAGACATACAAAGAAAAATGGGTAGGTGATAAACGTTGAACAGTGAGACACCTTACCTAGATAAGTACACTGAAGATCTTACTAAAAAGGTAGCTGAGTATCCTGAAGATTTTGAAGTGTTTGGCCGAAAAGAAGAGATCGAAAATGTAGTTATTTCTTTATTGCGTAAGACAAAAAACTCGCCGTTATTGATCGGTGAAGCTGGTGTTGGTAAGACTGCGATCGTAGAAGGTCTTGCGCTCAGAATAGTAAGAAAGCAAGTCCCAGATAGGTTACAAGATCTAACAGTTAGATCCTTAGAACTTGCGACTTTATCAAATAACAAGGACGGTGAATTCATCGAAAAATTTAAGCGGATCATTGACGAATTGGTAAAAACAAAGGGTGAGAACCTACTATTCATCGATGAGATCCACACCTTGATGGGAGCAGGTAGTAGTGATGGTAACGCACTTGATGCAGGTAACACTCTGAAACCCGCGCTTGCTAGAGGTGAGATCCAAATGATCGGTGCTACAACGATCGATGAATATCACGAGACAATCGAAAATGATCGTGCCTTGCAACGACGGTTTCAAAATATCCAAGTCGATGAACCAACAGTACAACAGGCTATTCAGATCCTAAGTGGAGCTAAATCTAAGTTTGAACGCTATCACGGCGTCAGGATCGGAAAAAGTGCAGTCGCCCAGGCAGTCAAGTTGTCTGTTAGGTATGTTCCGGACTATTTTTTACCGGACAAAGCATTCGATCTGTTAGACGAAGCTTGTACGATCGCTAGAACTAAAGATATAACACTTGTTACAAAAAATCAGATCGCCGAAGTCTTGAAAAGACGAACTGGTATACCAGTCACAACTATTTTGAAAGATGAATCCGTTAGATTAACTGGTGTTGATGAACGCTTGAGTAATCGTGTCAAAGGCCAAGAATTTGCAGTAAAAACAGTGACTGATGTTGTAACGATCGCTAAAGCCGGATTGCAAGATGAAAGCAAGCCACTGGCTACATTGTTATTTTTAGGTACAACAGGTGTTGGTAAGACTGAGTTAGCCAAAGGCTTGGCTGAAGTATTGTTTGATGATGAGTCAGCCATGATCCGCCTAGATATGTCCGAATATTCGCAAGAAGGATCGTCGTTGAAACTTATCGGTACACGTAAAACAAAAGGTGTGCTTACTGAAGCGGTCAAGCATAAACCTTATTCGATCGTATTGTTTGATGAGTTAGAAAAAGCTGATCGCGAAGTACATGATCTCTTCCTTCAGATCTTAGATGATGGACGTTTGACTGACGGAACAGGACGCCTGGTCTCTTTCAAAAATACGATCGTGATCATGACGACTAATATTGGTGCTGAGCGGATCAAAATAAATGCTGAGTTAAAGGGTGACGTAGATAAATTAAGTGCGCGTGAATACCAGCAATTTATTGCTGCTATGGATCTAGAATTACAAAATGAATTTCGCCCGGAGTTCATCAACCGTATCGAGCACAAGATCGTATTCAAAATGCTGGATAAACCAGTGATCAAACAGATCGCAAGAAAAAATTTAGATGTTCTAAATAAACGTATGTCTAAACAGGGGGCTTACCTAGTTTTTGATCAAAAGTTACTCGATTATCTTGCTGATAATGGGACAGATTTAAACAATGGTGCACGTCCTCTAGCACGCTTGATCAATCGTGTAGTACTAGCACCGATCGCTAGACAGTTAGTGAACCTTGAAAAGAAAAAGGGATATGCTTATGAATTTAGGGCTGAAGTGATAGGGAAAGCTCCAACAAACGAAGATGAGTTGATCGATCATCGTAAGGTTATATTTCATACCAGGCAAGTAAAAATAAAATAGCAAAGATTTCCGATAGGTTGTGTTAGACATATCGGAAATTTTTTTACCCTAAAAAAAACAAAAATCATGATCCCAGTTAAACTATCTCCAGCTTCTATTTTGAAGCAAAAAAATACACAGAAGGAGGATTCTGATGAATTCTAATCTCTTATTAGCTGTAAAAGCTAAAGTTTTCAGTTTTATGTTGGCTGCGGGTAATCCGTTCGATGGTGCTGGAAATCTGGCAAGTGATTTTCAAGGGAACTTTGTCAAAGTCTCAATGATCATACTTGCTGCCGGGGCAGTCGTTGTTTGGTTGTTTTATGGTCTTGGTGGGCAAGAAATGAAATCCAAGATGAAGTCAAAATTATTCAGCATCATTGTTGCTGTTGTTGGTACTGCCGCAATTGTAGGTGGGATCGTGACGTGGCTATTTGATACGTCCAGAGGTTGGTTCGGAGGCTGATGTAAATGTTTATTGGGAACAAGGTTAGAAAAATCAAAGATAGCGATTTTTTGAGGGTCAAGTGGGAAAGAAAAGAAGCAGCTATAAAGACTGCGGTGCATTTTCTAAATGAACAAGCACAATCACGATCTGAAAGTAAGATAAGTGAAAACTTTCCAGAATATCTGACATTTGATCAAGCTGAAAGACTGTTTCAAGCAATCCAACAACTGACAGATAGTAGTGGTGAAGTAGTTATCAAAAAACTAGAACTATTTCATCAATCGGAAAAAGGTAAACCCAGCAATAAAAATGAGGCTTATGCTGAAAATATTCAAATCGATAGCGATTTTGTTTCTTTACTTGTCCCATTGATTCAATCAGTCTTTTCTAATAAAGACGCGGGTTTCAAAAAAGCAAGCTATGATGAAAAACGTGCTTATTTTGAAAGATCGATCTTTGAAAGTTATATCGAATCAGTTGGCATTGGTAGAGAATACTTACCGATCTTACCGAGTTCAGAAGACGTCAAGTTAGCACTTGAGAACAAAGAAGAAATACCAGTCACGTTTTCTCAAGAGTTTCCGGTTTTAGTGGATACCACACAACAGCCTGAAGATGAAGCAAAAAACGATCAAGTATCCAATCAAGAAGAATTTATGGATGTTTTCGATGATCCTGTAGAAGAAGCCGAGGAAGAAGTTCCAGTCTATGAAACAGAATTTGAAAATATTCCGGAGCCCGAACAAAGTTATGAAGAACTAGAACCAGTAGAATCGGTCGAAAGTGAAGGTACGGATACACAATACTCAGAAAAAGTAGCACTGCCTCCAACCCCGGAACCAGCCTTAGAATCAGCTACGACTTCAGTGCCAGCTTTGGATTCGCACCCTATAACTGTTGCTAGTCCTAAGCAAAGTATGGCAGTTAGTCCGTTGTATGAATTTCCAATGTTTGAAGTAGTAACATTTTCTAAAGCTAAATACGAGCCTTATGAAGATGAATACGTTGCTTGGAAACTAAATGAATTCAAAAAAGAATTCAATCAACAGCTACAACAACGTGGCAAATTAACGCAAGAGTATTCTAGTGAATCAATCAGGCAAAAACTTTTGGAGTTTGAAAAGGTTGAATTAGCAAATATCAACGCTGAGGTCCAAGCAACAGATGATCGCTATACCTTAAAGGAAAAGGTAGTCAGTGAGAGTCGAGCAAAAGAAGCAGCTGAACTTAAACAAAAGGGTGCTGCTTTAGAAAAAGAAAAAGCTGACCTGTTGGAACAAGAAAATCAGCGTCATAAGAAACGGGTCGAAGAGATCAAGGTTGAATTTGAAAGTAAGCATCATGAGGCCAGACATGTGATCCATCAAAAATATTTCGATGAAGCTAAACGACATTATCAAGAACAAATGTTAGAAGCAACAAGCAGATTAGAAATGTTAGTCCGGACAAAGTTAAACGAACTAGAAGAACGTCGGATCTCAAAAGAAGCAGCTTTACACGCAGAGCAAAAAGAATTGGCACGACAGATCGGTGATCAACTTTTTGTAAATAAGCAAGACAAACTCGAACGGATCAAGCCATTTTTGGTGTCAGAACATGAATTTGCTAAGAAAAAACATTTGATCGATGAAGAAAAAATGATCGATCAAAAAGAACGTGAAGATACTCTAAAAAATAATGAGCTGCTACGTGGGCAGATAAAGGATCTAATGGCTTCTCATAGCAAGTCTGAGAGTGACAAGTTGGAGGGCGAAAAACGCTTGTTAGAAGAGAAAGAAAAGGCCCTTGCCAAACAAGCTGAATTAGTCTCCAAAATGCAAGCGATCGCTTCACATGAACCAAAACAAGATAAAGATGATAAATCTGTCAAAAATGCTGAACCTAAAAAGAAAAGTACATTAAAAAGTGTATTATTAGCCACTGTGACTGCAATTATTATGATCACGGCTGGTTGGGGCTTTTATCAGTATCAGGTAAATCAACATGCAGAGGTTCAGCAAATGATCCAAAAGGTAGTTGCTGGTCAAAAAAAGACGAACAAAGATCTACAAAGTCAGCGTGCCTCTATGAGTTCTCAGAGTGCGAAAAGCGAGTCTGAATCACGTAAAAAGGCTGAATCGGAATCACAAAAACGCATAAGTGAACTTGAAAAAGAACTTTCTGATCTGAAGTCTAAGACCCAAGAACAAAGTTCAGCTCAAAATACATCAGAAAAAAATTAAGGGGGACTGGTGATTACCAGCCCCTTTTTTACTAAGAAGGTGAGGATTTGATCGACGTTTTAATAAATCTATTACAAGGAATTGTCCGGGTTATTTTGGGATTTTTTGTCTATTTGTACCGATCAGTCACTGGAAATTTATTTTTGAGTGTACCGATCTTGATATTACTGATCGTTCTGGGGTATTTAGGGTACCTTTATTGGAGCAATCGTGAAAGAAATGTTAGACGCAAAAAAGATCCTGTTTTACTTGAGTGGTGTGAAAAAGTCTTAGAAAGTGTCGACGAGACTGGAAATGTGGCTTTGAATGTGTTATTGAAGATCAGGGCTTTTGTTATTGCGATCGTAAATGTTTTAGGGATCTTATTGATCGCAGCCTCTGTACATGCACTCAATAAAGTTCCTTGGTGGAACCGCAAACGAAAGAAATTTCACAAAGAAGTCAAACCAAAGATCCGTTTCAAGACATGGCGCTCCTTTGTGCTGATGTGTGTGGTATTTGATATTCTAGCAACCCTACTAACGTGTTATTTGACCGGTATTTTTAGAGAAGCGATCGACACAGCTATCAACTTTTCTGTTGTAGGAGAGGGTCACCAGTTCGATCTGACGTATCTTTATTTTGAAAGACTATTTGATTTTAGTGTTTTTGTGGAGACACCGATCCTTGCTATTCCAATAGAAGTGGTATTGTGTGCATTTGCTACTAAAGCAAGTTGGGTGAATTGGCAACAATATCGTGATTATAACAATAATGAAGCCGGGGACGATCAGTTTGCGACACTAAAAGAGATCAAGCACCAATATGTTGCGATCCCAGATCGTGCGAAAAAATATAAAGGTGTCTCTGGTGTACCGGTCGCACATACAAAAGCTAAGAATATTCAAGGTTTTCAGCTATCCGCATTGATGTTATATAACAACAAAAAATTCGCAAAGGTAATGGGCGAGATGGAAGAAAAAGCTCGCCTAAGTGGTTATAAAGCTGGTTACTACTATATCGAACAACAAACGATCAACGTCTTACTTGTTGGGACTACGCGTTCGGGTAAAGGTGAAGCTTGGGTGAATTCGAGTATCGAGGTGATCACCCGTGCCGAGGATCCTTCATCGTTAGTGGTCGCTGATCCAAAACTAGAGTTGAATCAAATGACCTATAAAACTTTACGTAAGCGAGGGTATGACGTACAAGTCATGTCGTTTAAAGATATGGATTTCTCGATGTCCTATAATCCTTTTGCTTTAGCAATAGAAGCGGCAAAAAAGGGTTATTACGAAAAAGTCCAGGCTCTAGTCAACTCAGTTTCTGAGGCTATCTATCGTTCATCTAAACGAACTGGCGGGAATCAAGAGTACTTTGAAAATACTTCCATCTCATTATTCAATGCGATCGCGATCGCGTTGATCGATAGGGCTGTGGAAGCAATGCAGGCAGGCGAAGATGACGCCTGGGACACAGTCACGATCAGAAATGTAGTGACTATGTTGACTGAATTGGGAACAGAGGACGTTTGGGTCAATTCGGAAAATAAGACGCTGACTGAGCCCGAGGAAGGTGCGATCAAAAAGAACAAGCTGACATTTTACTTTGATAAGTTACGTGAGGCAAACGAGAAAAAGTATTCTAAGTTCCGTGAAATGGCCGATATCAACTATAGAACGTCAGATTTTGCGGGTGGTGAGACTAGAGGAACTGTTTACTCAAGTATGCTGGCCGGGATCAATTTGTTTCTACAAGATAATATCGCTCGTTTGACATCTAAAAATACGATCGATCTCGAAAGTTTTGGTAACCCACGGCGGTTGACGATCCAATTTAGATCGAACTCTAATGTTGATCTTCCCAACGACTATGCCTTTCAGCGCGTTACATTGAACTTTTATGAGGATAGATATGATCGACGTGGCAGAAAACAAAAGCCTAAATTGTTGATCAAAAATGCTCGAGCAATGTTAGATGAGGCAGGTTATATGACCTACGTCGTCAAAGAAAAATTACCAGATAATTTCAAGATCGTTGCAACTTTCAAAGATGAGATCAACAACGCTGTGGTGCAAGACCATAGATATCGATTTGAAGGTGAGAAGGTCTATGCGAGAAATAAAAAAGGTGGCTTCAAGTACGATAAATACACGAAACAAAAAGAACTCGTGGGCGTTGACATGAACGTTTTGAAGAAACCAAAACAGGTGTTACTTGAAAAAGAAAACATTGACTTTGTGTACTCTGAAAAACCGATCGCTTTGTTTATCGGCCTACCACCTAACAAAAAAGAATATGGTTCTTTAGTGGCTTTGATGGTCGATCAATTGTTCAATGCCAATTTTGATCTTGCGCTAGCTGCAGGTAGAAAAAATGTTAGACGGATCCAATTCTTATTTGATGAGTTTGCTAATTTACCGGCGATCCCAGATATTGCCCGGAAACTATCACTTGCTTTAGGTAATAATTTCCAATTTATGATGTTTGTCCAGTCGCTAAGTCAATTAGTCGAATTATATGGTAAAGAAGTTGCTGACACGATAATTGGAAATTGCTCGATCTTAGGTCTGATCAAGACTAATTCTGATGAAACTAACGTAAAATTCAGCAAGATGTTAGGTAAAAAGACGATCACAGAGAGAAATAAAGCTACTAATCCATTAAAAGAAGCTGATCCGCATATCAATGAAAGAGGGATCGCACAAGATCTGATGACACCTACGCAGCTTGCGACGATGGAAGCTGGTGAAGCAGTCTTGATCAGATCGGTCAAGGCCTACGATCTCCAAGGACATAAAGTAACAAACGATCCGATCAGGCTTATGGGAGAAACAGAAATGCCGATGAGATACATGCTTCTGAAAGAAGAATTTGATCAAGAAACTACGATGGCAGATATTGCTGTCAAAGCAGAACATAGTGGGTTGGATCTAAGTGAGATATCGATCGCACCTAGAAAAACGATCGTATCCTTAGAAAAATGGGTCAACGAGCTTAAAGACGGTAAATTAGATAGTCCATTTCCGATGCGACCAACAAGAAAGAAGAAACCGGCCCAAAATGTGTCTGATTTAAAGAAAGAAATGATATCAAAAGTAGGTTAGTAGGATCTCAAAAAATTATCCTAAAAAATTCAGATAAAAAGATCTGATATAGCATGGAGAAATATTAAAGAAAGGAGCAAATATTTTGAATGAATAATCCTGTAGTCACGGGTTACCTATATGGGTGGCTCATGAATGCGATCGGGGTATTGACCGGACAAAAAACTGGTAAAACGTCAAATTTCACTAGCTTCTCAGATTTTATGAATAGTATGGGAAGCAGTGGCTTCACTGGTAATATCACTGATCCGATCGAGACTAAAGCTGCCTTATGGTTTTACAATTATTGGGGCAACTATCTACAACCAGAACCAGGAATATTGTCATTTCTTTGGACTATTCTAGGTTGGGGTGTGATCGCTCTTTATAATGTAACAGCTGCCTTAGAAAATGTATTCAACAATCTGTTCAAACTTTTTGGACTCTTTGATTATCTATCCGATCCTAATTCTTTGATCGGAAAATTTTATCAAGGATTCCAGATCTTAGGTATTGCGATTTTTACTATGTTGTTAATAGTTCAGATCACAGTCAGTGTCTTTGGAAAACCGTTCAAGTATAAAGATGCGTTACTACATTTCCTGTTAGTTACATTTGTTTGTGCCGTGTTGCCGGCAACGATCACAAAAGTATCATCTGTTTTCTATCAAGATCTTACAAATAAACAGACTGGGATAGAGAATATTACTGGTAATTCCAACAGAAACTCCAGTAAAGAAAAGAACAAGGATACATTGGCTATTCAGCCAGTTAAAAATAATGTTACTGACGTGTTAGAGCTTGTTAGAGGGGATTTTAATACTAAAAAATTTCCTTTGGACAAGTACGGCAATATCAAGGGGAATGGGACATATAATTCGATCACTGATGATCCGAACAAACGAATGGACGGCGATTTTATAACGCGCATGAACTTTGGGGCCACTTTAGGTGCAACTGACACCGAAACCTTGGATAACCTAGAAAAGAATGCGAAGATGAAGGGAATCAAGGGCCTATTTTTACATTACCCAAGTGATACCGGAGCATCTATCAAGTCTGTTAACGAGCATAGATTTCTTTCTGGGGCTAATTTAGCTGAAAAGGTCTATCCAAGATATAAGACAAATTTTTTAGCGATCTATGCGCAATACACTGTTTTGATAATCTTATTAGCATTGATGTGTGTGAAGTTAGTTACCTCGATCTTTGAATTATTGATAACGGGACTTATTGCACCAATTCAAGGCTACAGTTCGGTAACTTCTCATAGTAAATTCAAAGAGCTTTTACTTACAATCACAGGCACGATCGCGGGAATCTATTTTGAAGCTATTATTATGCGGATAGTTCTTGAAATCATGCGTGATTTTCCAACGATCGCGATGACCGTTTATGACTCTAATGGAAATGTTGTTGGAAAAAGTGCGACATTCTTTTCCGGTCTTGGACCATTTCAGTCAGCGCTAGCGTCGATCGTCGTATATCTAGGGCTCTTCTTTGGAGCAATGAGAGGTGTCACGATCGTTGAACGTTGGTTAGGTGTCTCAGTTGGCCAAAATGATATGGCTCAACAAGTCATGGGTGCTATGATCGCCACAAATGCGATCTCACAAGTTGGAAAAGGTGTTGGCAATACTGCATTGGGCCTTGCGGGTGCTGGTGGCACAGCACTTGGAGCCGTCAAACAAGCACCAAATATTGCTAATACGGTAGCTGGAGGTCTAGGAAAAGCTAGCGGTATGGTCGAAGGTGTCCGCGATTCCTTTGGCAACCAAGGTGTTGGCGCTACTCTGAGAGGCGGTTTATTGAATGCTGATGATGCGGTATCAGGGAAGATCCAACAAGGTGTCGATAACTTCAAAGAAAAGCAACAGCAAGGAAAAGATAGTGCCAGCGCAGCATTCAAAAATAACTATCCAACTGATGAAGATATATTGAAACACCCTAATGCTTATTACGATGGCGTCGATCAAGATCCAGGCCCAGGATCTGTACCACCTGATGATCCAACGACTCCACCTACTGATGGCGGCGGAGATGATAATATGGGTGGTGATCCACCAGTAGCATCTGATCCAACGGGTGAACGTGCAACTAGTGATCCTCAAGGCGGTTTGTCTGACGGTGATCGATCTGCAGAAAGTACCCCAGAACAAGACAGACAAGCAGAAATACCATCAACTGAAGCTGGAGGACTACAACAAGAAGTACCGCAAGAAAGCGCAGTACCTCAAGAAGGTGGCCTAAGCGAACCAAATTCAGATGGTGCAATTGAAGGTGCACCAGGCACTGAACAAAATGGTCTTGAGCCTCAAGATCAAACAGCTAAAACTAGCGCCCAAGAAGGTGGTTTATCAAGTAGAGGTGAAATGGTATCGAAAACAGAAGGACAAAATAGTCCGGAAACGACGCCAGGGCTAAATAACCAATATGTACAAGAAATGAGTCAAGGTGTAACTGTTTCCAAAGACACCAGCGCTTCTTCTGTTGATCAGGTAGTAGATAGCCCAAATGGAGTTCAAACCACAACAAATGATAGTCCAGTACTAGAAGAAACTTCAATTCAAAGCCAAACTTCAGATCAACGACCACAAACTGCGCAAAAGGCACAGTCAACACCACAACAGCCAGTCCAAAATACGCAACCTACACATTTCCAAAAGGCAAGTGCTAACTACCAACAGGCAAATCAAACCTTGTCGCAGGGTATGCAGTACATGACCTCTGGTCGAAGTCATATAAGAGGTAAACAAGCAGATGACGATGAATAGTCTAAAAGGTAAGAATGTAGTGTTCACGGGGACGTTGTGTTCGATGAAAAGAGAGGAGGCGATAGAACTCGCAATAGAGAATGGGGCCAGGATACAAAATTTTGTGACTGAAGAGACAGATATACTGGTCCTAGCCCCGCGGCAATTAGATATTTTTGGAGCGGACGTTCGTTCTAGAAAGCTGATAAAAGCTGAAGAATTGCGAAAGAAAAGTGATAAAATAAGGATAATCTCAGAAAAGGAATTTTTGAGAAAACTGATCTAAACAGATCAACTTCAATAAGACTGAAAAATATCTCCCAAAAACAAAGCGTATTAGCAGCGTTTTTAGGAGATATTTTTGTCTTTATGAGTCATATACTTATTTGATACATAATAAGTGCACACAATACACAAATTACAGCAATGAGCCATGTTCCAAAAAATGGAACTATGATAAGTGTGGTGAGAAATAATGAAATGTTGATTAGTGTTACAAGTACACTAAAAAAGATATTGTGGTGACGAGTAAAAGAGTCAGTCCAAAAAAGCACGGTCGAAGCACATGAAGAAAATAAAATGATGACCGCACCATAGAAATGTATCAAAGAATTGGGATCAAGATACAAAGTGATCACCAGCTTTCTTGGAGTTAGAAATTTTTCGTCGCAGTTCCTCAAATTCATACAGGCCTAGTAGTTGCTGATTTTTTCTTTGACGACCAATGAGGAAAATGAATACTATTGTCAAAATGATAGCTAAAAGTAGCGATACATCTGCTGTAACATAGAATACAGATTCTACTTCTAGTATCTTATTTTTGGAGGCGGTAGCGTCTGTGATCAATGATAGATAGCTAATAAAGGGTTCAAAAGCCCCTACAGATATGACACCGATCATTAATAGATACCATACGCCATATAAGATACTTAGTGTACGGTAAGTGGACTTTTTTGCAAGTAGATGGATTTTTTCTATCATGAGATCTTGATCACTTAGCTTCTCTAATTCAGTCAACTTGTTGGACTCTTTTGCTCTATGTAATTTATTTCTTTTTTTGGCGCTGGTCAGTAGCTCAAAATATTTCTTCATTGTCTTTCATACCTCAATTCTATGCTTTTTGAGAATAAAATACCCCCGAAACACACAACACCATGATGCTTCGAGGGAGTACCTAAAGGAAAGCGATCCTTCAATTCTTACCGTGTATTCATTGTAACAGTTTCTAAAAGAAAATAGCAAACAAAAACCCGCTGAGATCACAGCGGGAAAATAATTTAATCGAAAAAATTAAGCACCTTCATTATAGCGCCTGTAACGATCAAAATGCAAGATAAAAATTATTTTGGGTGGTGTCTCTTATGAAGAGAGTAGACAAAAGGCTCGACCAAGGCCGAGCCAAACTCTCTAAAAAGATTATAGTGCCAGAAAACAAAATAAGCAATAGGTTCTTGATAAAAAAGCTCTCACGAAAAGCAATAACTAGTTTTTCGTGAGAACTTGAAGGGCTATATGTCATCTAAAGATAATCATGCAAGAAACTGGACTTGTACTTGCAACTAACAAGTATAGAAGACTTAGCTGTAAAAGGCAACAAAAAACACCAAAATCGCAGGTGGTGTGCGTATCTTTGGTGTTAGAACGAAAAATCACTCGAACAAAGATATCGATGTCAGCAAAAAGAACTTGAACTTGGATTTAGTTACTGAGACTGGTTCTTATCGAAAACGTATTTCAGATAGGCTTATGCGTAATCGAAAATTAATTCTCAAAGTCAACATCATATCAGTTCTCGTTAATTATAGGATATATTTTCTCAAAAAACAATAAAAAATCACTAAAGATATGGGGATAAAATATATCTTTAGTGATTTAGACAAATACTTATCAAAGAGTTAAACCTACGAGAATAAATTTGCTTAGGATTAGGGAATAATATTTATTGGTAGGATTAACGTGGCATAAAGAGCGTCATCTCACATTTATCGCAGAAAAAAGGTTTCATTGACAAAAAGGAGTTGGAAAATATGGGATTTGACGCTTCCTTGATGATTATTTTAAATCATCTATACTCAAAAAGCAAAATAAAAGCCCGTTTGTATCACTACACGTCATGAAGTGGGCGTCCAAACGAGCCAACGTTTATAAATAGAGAGAACCGCCATGCCGAAAAAGTTATGTTAAATAGTAAGTAACATTGATACCGAACAAAATTATTTGGAGAATTTTACGACATGGCAGAGGTAAAATCTCCAATCACATTATAGCTCATATTTTTAGAAAAAACAGCAAAAAACCTTGCCCGTTGGACAAGGAAAGAAGATACATACTATATCTTATGCACTCCCCACATTGTAAAATAATCAGTCCCAAAAATCAACAGAAATTCATGACAGAAAAACATGATTTTTTTACCCTAAAAAAAACAAAAATTTTATCCTCATGTATCGTATTCAGTATCTCAAAAGAAAGGAGAAAAAATTATCAAAGATTATAGAAAAGGTGAGGTGGAACTTCTAAGAGAATTATGTGTCAGATATCCGGCATACTCGATCAAGAGGTTATCCATCGAAATGGATAAGGATATCAGTGACGTATTTTTGATGATCAAGTATTTCCACTTACCGTATCAGTGGAAACTGTCAAAATGAAAGGAGAAAGTTTTTCATATGAAATTATTTTCGAGAAAGTTGTCAAAAAAAGTTATTGTGACAACTGGTGTGGGACTGGGACTTGGATTAGCTATCTTAGGTCTTGGAAATAGTGCAAGTGCTGATGAAGCGCCACAAACCGTTAATGTCGGAAACTCAAGTAAGATCGTCAGCTACTCTTCTGGTCATGCTGAACGCTATGGTGCACATAGAGTTGCAGTCATTCAAGAAGCAGGAACTGGACAATATTTATTCTGTATTGAATGGTCGAAAAAAGCACCGTCAAACGAACAAATCTCTAAACGATATCAAGCTAATCCGTCGGTTCAATGGTTAGTTAATAACTTCTACTCAGATCACCGCTTCCAAAGTTTAGGTCAAGGTGACGAAGGCGACTACTGGTTATACCAAGCCGTTATCCATTGGGTAGCAGACCCGGACGATCATGCAACCTGGGGTGGTGGTGCGATCCAAGACGTTTTAGATCAACTTGATCCTGCTGTACGTGCAAAAATCGAGGCTTTGCGCAACGAAGCGTTAAAGCATAATGACGAATCAACATCTGAGATCGTAACGAATAACCACAATTTAGGTTTTGATCCATCAAAGCTTGAGATCAACAAAGATGATCTTCAAGGAAACACCTACAAAAAGACGTTCACGCTGAAGAGTGAAAATATGTCTAATGTAAGTGTTTGGTTAAAGAATGCTCCAGAAGGTGTCAGCTTGACTGGTAAGGACAATGCTGGTGTCAACTTCAAGGACGTGTGGAACAACACTGGGCTGCAGATCAACATTCCTTACAAGGTAAATGCTGAAAAGGATTCATACACGTTTACGGTTGCTACTAAAGGTAACTGGGAAAAGACGTCAAAAGTTGCGTGGATCTATCAAGGAAATGGTGATACTCAAAAAGTGGCCAAGCAAGACGTAAAAGCTGTATCAGTTCCACTTGATGCTGAAACTGATATGGACGTTACTGTAAAGCCGGCTAAGGGTAGTGTGCAATTTATCAAAAAAGGTACAGGAAATAACAATTCTGATAGATTGGGTGATACTGAATTCAAATTGACCGGCGGTGATTTCTCACAAACAAAGAAGACTGATGCTAACGGATATATCAAATTTGACAATCTTCCTTTAGGTCGTGATTATGAATTGACTGAAACAGCGCAGCCAAACCGGTACTATCGGACAATGTATCATACGACTATTACTAATTTAAATGGCGATAACCCACTACAAACATATGATTTGAAAGATGTGTTTAATAAAAAGGATCATCAAAAGTTTAGAATTGTTAAAAAAGATAGTCAAGGTAATCCCTTAAAAGGTGCACAATTTGTTCTAGTAAGAAGTGATTCAGAAAATGCACATATTTCGGTTGAAGAAGCCAAAAAGAAGGCATATCGTCAAGTAGGAGATGAACTTGTAGAGGGACACACAGACCAAGAACCTTATGTAGCTACATCGGACGAAAAGGGCGAAGTATTTTTTGATATGGTAGAAACGAAAGCAAGAGACACTGCTAATTATTACGCAGTAGAAATTAAATCGCCGGACAACTATACACTGTCTCAAACATCTGTGAAGTTGCTTTCTAATCCTGAATCTCCTAGCGTTGTTGAAGGCGAACTTCAAGACACAACAAACACACTTCCAGCAACTGGTTCTGAAAAGTTATTGTTGATCGGGGCTAGCCTTGTTGTTTTAGGTGTATTAGGTACTGGCGTATATTACTTTAAAGCCAAGAAGGTAAATTAAGATGCGTGATTTTCTAAAAACTACCAAAGGAAAAGTCTTAGTAGCTCTCACGGTGCTAGCATTGTTTGCAGCTAGTTTAGGTGCATTCAAACTGTGGTCTGATGCTCAAAAGTACACGCTCATGCAGACAAACATAACTGCACCGGCAACAAATAAAACAACAAAAGCAACAACAAAGAGTGAAAAAATCCAGCGCTTTAGCGACGATGATCTATTAAAGTATCGCAAAGAAGCATTGGCCAAAGGTGTTGATAAATATCCGAATGGATATTTAGAAATACCTAGCATAAACGTTAAGTTACCGATCTATAATCGGACAAATAACTTAACGTTGGCATTAGGCGTTGGTAAAGATTATTACCTGGATAGCCAATTTGGTAAAGGTAACGTCGTGTTAGCTGGTCACAACATGGAGAGACCAGGTGTCTTACTTAGTGACTTATACAAAGTGAGAAAAGGACAAGAGATCACTTTACGTGACGCTAATGATAAGGAATATCGCTATAAGATCACTTCTAAAAGTGTCCAGTCTGCCAAGGTAAGAGTGATCGATGGAGAACCGGTATTCGGTAGTGCATATTACCTACCAAAAGAAGATCAAAAACCGATCGTCACAGTTTATACTTGTGCTGATCATGGTAGTGATCGTCTTGTAGTCCAAGGTGAATTAGTAAATGAATAAACATAAACAATAAAAGAAAGAAGAGTGAACACATGAATAAAACAATCGCAAAAGGTCTAGTTGTCGGGGGAGTGGCCCTTAGTTTATGTGGACCAGTGCTTGCAGCAACAACAGTATTTCAAGGTGAAATGATCACAGTAAAGGCTGATCAAGTAGCACCAACTGATACAACGATCGAGATCCACAAAACGATGTACGATAAAAAAGATGCAGCGTTCTTTGAAAGTGAACAAAATAAGATCAAAAATGATGGAACTCAAAAAGAAGATTCTTTCTCTGATAAGTTACTGCACTACAACCCTAAAACAATGGGGAAAGTGGAATTTACGCTCTATGATATCACTGATCAGATCAATAAAAATTATAAAGATGGCAAGGGCTTGACTGGCTTTACTTCTGGCCAATCTAAAGAAGCTCAAGGTCGTGTAGCTGAGATCGAAAATGATATCGAGAAGAACGGCGAAAACTCGAGATTCTTGTCCGGAGCACAAGTGGTCGGTACTAAGGCAATCGACGAAAAAGGTAACGTGCGCTTTGAAGGCGTTCGAGCTTACGATGCTTCTAAGCCACAACGTTACCACTACTATGCCGCGGTAGAAACAAAGACACCAAAAGGCTTTGTCGTTGCTAAGGCAAAACCGATCGTGTTCGTTAATCCGTACACAGATCCAAATAATAAGAGCTTCTTAAGTACGACTTATCTATATCCAAAAAATAACACTCAAAAACTCAAGTTTGATTTAACAAAATATGTACTTTGGAATGAAAAGGATGGTCAAGAAAGCGAAGCTGGGTTAAAGGAATTAGCTGGTGCTAAGTTCCAATTATATCGTGGTAAGCCTGGAGAAGGTCAAAAAGTTGGAAATGTGTTGACTTCTGACGAAAAAGGGCAAGTAACAGCCGATAAC
The DNA here is from genome assembly GCF_001591685.1 of Ligilactobacillus murinus DSM 20452 = NBRC 14221. Classification (GTDB taxonomy): domain Bacteria; phylum Bacillota; class Bacilli; order Lactobacillales; family Lactobacillaceae; genus Ligilactobacillus; species Ligilactobacillus murinus. The sequence continues at coordinate 77,383 of NZ_BCVJ01000002.1, forward strand.
TTGATCATGGGCGATTACTATTTTGTAGAAGTTCCAAGTGAGGTAGCTAGTGATGATGATAACCAAGCTAAAGCCGCATTATCTCCAATCGCTAAGAACGACAAAGATAACAAATTAACTTTCTCTATCGGTGAAGATGGTATCGATCCAACCAAACTTCAAGGATCGTTGGTTGATTATGGTAAGCCAGAAATCACTAAAAAGTTAACTAATGGTGTAGGCGAACACCAATCGCTACACAGTGGTGATCATGCCCACTTCAAATCAGACGTGACAGTACCACAAAATATCGCAGGATCTGCTTGGAAGATCGATGCTACCGGCACTGAAGCTAAAAGCGAACCATACAGCGTATTTTACACACGTGATGACCCACAAAAATATTTGAAAGATGTTGATGGTGAACGTAATTTGAAGATCACGACAGCTGATGGTAAAACACTCGAAGAAGGAAAAGATTACGAAGTTCTTACTGGTGATAATAAGTGGTTCGTGAACTATATCACACAAAATGTTAGTGATAGCGATAAAGTTAAGATCGAGGCTGCTAAAAACTCACATGACAACAAACAGATCCAAGACACCCTATCAAATCTTTCTTCAGGTAGTGCGACTGAAACAGTCATGAATCAAGCCGGCAAAAAGTTGCACTATGACTATGATCAGATCGTTACCTCAGACGTTCCGATGGATACCGATGTCGTTAATGATATCTATCTAGGCTGGAACGATGGTTCTGGTTATCGTGAACTAAAACGCTCAGACAAGACGATCACCTACGGTGTTCACTTTGTCAAAGAATCTTCTGGATTCATGGGAACTGGGATCGCTGCTGAAAAATTGCAGGGTACACAATTTGCGGTGCAAGATCTACGAACAGGCAAGTGGTTCAATGGCTTCAAGGAAGATGACAAGACTGGTGAAAAGACTGCCCAATGGGTCGATGACTATAAATCAGTCAAGGGAGGTATCTTGACTTCAGATAAAGAAGGTAAGTTTGAGCTTCAAGGTTTCACCGAAGGTGATTATAAACTTCGAGAAGTGAAGGCACCAAACGGATACCAACTCATGGACGAAACAGTTAGCTTCAAGATCGGACCACATACTGATGGTGATACTCTGAAAAATCCAGTAGTCGTTAAGAACAATGAGAAGACAACAATGCCACTTACAGGTAGCCAAAAACTTCTTGTAGCTACAGCTGGAGGTGCTATCGTAGTGACTGTTTTAGGTTTCAGCGCATACACCTTCAAGAAAAAATTTGCTTAAGAAGTAAATTGAGATGAAAAAGTTCAGCCATCGTCTTTATTATTCTTTTTGGGTAGTACTTTGCATAAGTATTATTGGGATCGCAATGTATCCGTTCATCTCTGACTATATGCTAGCTCAAAAGCAAAAGCAGCAGATAGAACAATTTGACCAAAAAGATAACAAAACTAGTAAAAAAGATTATTTGGAAGCTTTTTACAAAAAACGATCCACTCAAAAAAAAGTCAGTGATCCGTTCAGTCAAAGACAAGAAAAAGAAGATAAAAATAGTGTTGATGTAGCTAGATCACAACTAAAAACAGTTGCTGTTTTATCGATCCCCAAGATAAAAGAAGTACTACCGGTATATGATAATACGTCGACAGTTGCCTTAGACAATGGTATCGGACTGTTAGAGAACACAAGTGATCCGACAGGTGGCAAAGGCAAACATGCCGTTTTGACCGGTCATTCGGGGCTTAGTCTAAATAAGTTGTTTACTGATCTACCTAAGTTGAAGGTAGGTGATAAGTTTTATATCAAAGTGAATGGTGAGATACATGCTTACCAAGTCGATCAGATAAAGAAGGTATTACCTGATAATGTGAAGTATCTTCAAACGGAAAAGAACAAGGATCTTGTCACTCTCGTGACTTGTACACCGGTGTTTGTGAATACGCATCGCTTATTGGTAAGAGGACACCGAGTGGCTTATGATCCTAGTGTAAAGATCGAAACAGATGGCGGGTTGACCTCACTAGGTAAGGGTGCTTTAGTTGGTGTCGGAGCTTCAGCTACGATACTAATGATCGTTTATTTTGTAAGAAGACGTAAAAAAGATACTAGACATGAAAGGAAAGGTCTAAGAATAGTATGAGATATAGTAAAATCGTAACAAGCATGATGTTATCGACAGTCTTACTTTCGTCAGCAGGTACAGTTCTAGCTGACCAAGTCAAGCCTACATCAGAAACAAATGTGAGCCAAAAAGACTCAAGTAAGAAAAATGAAACGGTTCAAAATACGAAGCCAGATTCTAGTAAAGACTCGAGCAACGTAGCACAGAAGGACGAAAGTGGTGCTGAGAGTGCAACTAACGATCCGGTTCAAACACTGAAAGAACAAACGATGGTCATCAAAAAAGTTATCGCCAAGGGCGGGAGCCAGATGGCGACTGTGACTTCAGGCTCTGAATCTTCAGATAAAGATGATCAAAAATCTCCTGGAATCGCAGAATCTAGCCTAAAAGGCGTACCTAATTCCAAGTTCGTAGTTTACGATGTGACCGAGCTTATGAATACGATCATCAAAGAAAAATTAGGCATCGATGATAAACAACTAGAAGAAGTCAATTCAGAAAATAATGATGCAACTACTGATAAAAGTGCGACCGAAAAGAACGAGACCGAAAGTTCTTCAGAAAAGTCTGACTCTAGTAGGAAAGATAAGCAAGATGATGTAAAGCAAGAAAGTAGTATTACTTCAACGAATAGTGGAAACTCAAGCGAAAGCAAGGAAGACAGTACTGACAATAGTTTGAGTGAAAAAGTACGCGATCTACGCAATGGTGACAGTTTACGCAAAGAGATCTCTGAGCGTGCAGCTAAACTAAATAACGATCAGCTGAAGAGTGTTGCTGAAGTAACAACTGACGACAGTGGAGCTGCGACGGTCAAATTGCCGATCGATGGTAAGTATCATGCTTACTATGTTGTAAATACTGAAACCGCAAAGGAAAGCTATGCCACCAATGCTAGTCCGATCGTTGTGATCACACCGATCACGGAAGATGACGGAGAGTACGCTTCAGAGTTTACGATCTATCCTAAGTCTGATGAAGTGCCAAAAGAGTCAGAACAAGGAAAAGAGGAAGGACCACAAAAAACAGAAACGACCGCGACAATGTATCAAACTGGACATAAAGATCAATCTTTATTTTCAGAATTTGTTAGCTGGGTGAGAGGTCTATTCAAGTAAAAAAGAGGACGTAGAGTTCATGATCACTAGGATCAGGACTCTACGTCCTTTATTGTTTTACAGTGTTATATCTTCGGTGCCTATCTCAAGGTCGATCAATCTGTGACAAGGCGTATCTTTAAAGATATCTATGACGCAATGTTGGTGTTTAGTCAACTCTATGTCTGATATTTTACCACTTTGAGAATCAGAAACTGGGAGCTTCGCCCCCTTCTTAGCGCACTTATCAAGTTGCGAGATGATATCGGCCACAAGCTGTTGATAAAATTTTCTCTTGATAATAGGAGAAAGGGTGTCTATTATCCCAAAAAGTTCTTCAGGGTAGTAATCAGGATCCTTTGAGAGGTCCACCTTGACGTATAAAACAAAGCTTTCTTTGTTAGTACGTGGAAACTCAGTATTGTTAAGTGGATCAAAAAGAGTGACGTCAAGGATAAAGTCCTTGTCGTACACACTGTTTGTAACGTTAGCTACGTACTGAAAGTGGTTTGTTTTCAAGTTTATCAGGTCAAATTGAGACTTTGTTTCAAGTACATAGGGAGAGTAGTCAAAAAACTCAGCCGGAGTTATTTGTAGAAACGAGCATATCTTTTCTAAGGTGTCATATTGTACACCCCCAGTTAGACCACGGGACATAGCTGAAATAGTATTTTTGGCCAATCCAGTCTTACGAGCTAGGTCAGAAACTTTTATGTTTCGTTCACCTAATAGTCTATTTAAATTATTTTGTAGCAATTTATATCGCCTCCATGATCATATTGTACTGTAAAATGTTGTTTTGTGCAAAAAAAAAAAAAAAACGACTTTTTTATTGCATTTTGTAGCACTGGAGAATATAATTTAAAGCGTAAAGAAATTATAAGAACTTAAACAAAAATTAAGGAGTTGTTGAGACCATGAAAAAAGAGATCTTACTTTCGACAGCGGCGCTCGCCGGAACTGCATTAGTTGGTGTGAATACTACAAACGCGAATGCTGATACGATCGATAACGGGGAAAATGTAGCTACAGTTCAAACGCAACAAGCTACAACAAAAGAAATAGCACAAGCTAACGTGAACGAATCTAAGGAACAACAAGCAAAAGCTCAAGATAATGTCAATGTGGCGCAAAGCGATCTGAATAATGCTAAACAAGAAGTCTCAAATTCGACTGAAGCTGTACATAACGCACAAACTGAAGTGGAACACGCACAAGAGACTAAAAAAGAAGCTACACCAAAAAACATTGAAAAAGCAAAAGACGATGTGAAAGATCAACAAACAGTTGTGTCTAATGAACAAGCTAACGTCGATGAAGCTCAAGATAATGTCAATTCTAAGCAAGAACAAGTTAATAACGCAACAAATGATGTAAGTGGTGCTCAAGGAAACGTCGATAATGCACAAAAAGACGTCAATGCAGCGCAAGATGACGTTGATACAGCAAAAAAGATCCTAGATGGTACAGATGCACAAAAGGTAAAAGATGATCTTGAAAACGCTAAGAAGCAAGTTGAAAAAGATAACCAGGATCTTGATGAAGCGAAGAAAGCAGTCTCTGATACACAACGAGACCTCGATTCTGAAAAACAAAGAGTACCAGAAAGCAAAAATAAGGTTGATCAAGCCGTAAAACAATTAAACGAAAAAACTGATGCCTACAACGCAACAACAAAAGCTAAAGAGCAAGCTCAAGCAAATGTTGATGCAGCGCAAAGTGACGTAAATACTACTCAAAGTAAAGCGGATTCAGCTAAGAAGATCTTAGATGGCACAGATGCACAAGCTATCATCGATCAAGCAAAAGCTGCAAAAGGCAAAGTGGCTGTCGATAAGATCGATGTGGCAACAAAAGAAAAGAGTGCAGAACAAGCAAGTAATACAAAAACAACAGCTGAAAACGCTGTTAATAAGGCTCAAAGTGATGTAAATAATGTAAAGGCTGATGTCACAAATAAGCAAGCAGAAGCTAACAAGACACAAAGTGCATTGAATACCGCACAAACAGAACGCGATAACGCACATAAAACGGTAACGGATCTGTCAGATGAGTTGAATAGTATTAATACCATTGTGTTGCCTGATGGATATGCTACTTCATGGAAATCAGGTGCTGATGATTCAGTATTTGTCCCATATGCTGAAAAAGGATACGATTTAAATAAGTTTAAGCATAGTGAAGCTGATAAAAAGGTTACAGTAAATCCTACAAACCTAACAGCTGACCAACAAAAGGAATTAACGTTGTGGATTGCTGGGATTTTAAATGATGTTCGTAAGCAAGCTGGTGTAAATAACAGAAATATTGTTAATGAAAACTCGTTAAAATATGCTCAAGTGATCGCTGATAATTATTGGGATAAGTGGGATCATGATAAAACGGCACTTGAAGCTGGAGAAAAATCGATTGGTGGTACATCATTTTCGCAAGAGTCTATTTCTCGTGCTTATGTTCCACTAGCAGAGACGACGTTAGATGAAGTGAAGCAAGGGATTTATAACTCAATGCTAGATATGATTTTTGATGATGGTCCTAAGTGGGGGCACGCTGCACAGTTGACAGGGTTAGGATTGTTAAGTTTTGGAGATCCAAACGTGATTTATTTTGGTTTTTCGATTGATAAGAATGGTGTTTTACATTTTGAAAATTATCAACCTATGAAGGCTGATAAATCTGAAAGATTTACGATTCCAAACAACGCAGAATATTTGCAAGCACAACTCAAGACAGCTCAAACAGACCTACAAACAAAGCAAGCAACGCTTGATACAGCTCAGGCTCAAAATAATAGCGCACAGAACGCTTTGAACGCATCTAAGAGTAATTTATCGCAACTTGAAAAAGAACTGTCAGACAAGCAAAATAAGCTTAATAAAGCTACTGATGATCTTAAAGCTGCGACAACAGCTTTGAACACAGCAAGAGCTACTTTAGCACAAGACGAAAAGATCGCCGAGAGTGCTCAAAAAGCCGTTGATAACATGAGTGCAGATCTCAAAACAAAGCAAGCTAATTACGATGCAGCTTTGAACGAACTAAACAATGCTAAACAAATGCTAGCAACTAAGCAAGCCGAACTTGAAAAAGCAACTAAGGCAGAAGCGGCTGCTAGATCAGAGGCAACAGCTGCTCATGATAACTTTATGAGTGCTCAGAAAGAGCTTGATATCAACAATGAAAATATCGTGACCTTGACAGACGGATTGTCGATCGCGCAATCAGCAGTCAAGAAGCTCGAAGAAAAACTTGCTGATGATCAAGCTGCAGTTGCAAAGGCACAACAAGCGGTTGATTCTTTAAATGCAGACGTTGCAACCAAATTAGCTAACTTAGAACAAGCTAAAGCAGAACTTGCTAAGAAACAACAAGCATTGAAAGATGCGCAAGACGTGTTGAGTGGTAAGAAAGAAGTATTAGCACAAGCACAGAAAGAATTAGTGGACGCACAACAAGCATTAGACGATGCGAAGGCTGCACATGCAGATGCACAAGCTAAGGCAAAACAATTAAATGATCGCCTATTTGAGTTAGAAAACGCGGATATGTTCCTAGAAAAGGCAAATGCTAAACTTGCTGAAGCTAAAGATCGATTGAATAAAGCTGAAGCTGATCTCAAAGATAAGCAAAATGCCTATGACTTGGTCAAAGCTGATTTAGATGCAAAGACTGCCAAAGTCAATGAAAATGAAGCTGTGTTAGCTAAGATCGTTGCACAAGAAGAAGCTAAGAAAGCCTTGGAAGAGGCTGAAGCTAAGGCTAAGAAATTGGCTGAAGAAAACGCCAAGGATAACTTCTTCTACCAAGCTGGTGACAAACTATTTGATAGCAATGGTAAGCCAGCAGTGGGTTATACAGTACATGGTGATCGTGTTTTTGACGCTCGTGGCAATCTTGTCGGTTATGTTTCAAATGACGTTAAGAGTCGCAAAGTAAAGGCAGCATTACAAGCTAATACATTGCCACAAACTGGTGATAAATCAGATAAGGCAAGCTTAGTGGGTGCGGTGATCTTAGGATTGAGTAGCTTGTTAGGATTTGTAGAGATCGATCGTCGTAAGAAAAAAGAATTTTAAAAACAGGTATATTTAAAGCGAGCTTCTTGTATCAGCCTATGGTACAGGAAGCTCGCTTATTATTTCTTCTAGCTCCTTATTTGGAATTTGAAGTCATCTTTTAGTATGTCACAGCTTTTTTTGCTCAGCTTTTAGTGTTGAAAAAATTGAAATTTTGTTCGGCTTTTACAGCTTGTTTCTTCATGAATTGTTCCATAAATTCCCAGTCTATATTGCTTGTATCGTTAATAACAGGTAAATAAAAAGAAAAATCAGATTTAACATGTCTATTTAATTCATCTACAAACGCCTTATATTTTCTTCTGCCTTCTTTAAATATCATTGTTGCAATGAATTGTTTTTGATACATAGTCATTTTTGTCTTGGGTTTAAGAACTACTAAGTTTTGACTCGTGTAGAAATTATTCTGTTGAACGAAGCACGAACCTAGATATTCGCCTCCTAAAGCTAGCGTTAAGTAACCCGGTTTATATGGCTGTATCCCGAATATTTTATCAACTTTGGCCGTAACGCCATTGTTGTTATGAGACCTACCAACGAAGTCTATTGTTGGATTCTTATCCGTCATCTTAATCTTATCTAACTTATTACCCATGTCTATTTCAAAAAGTTGGTCATCATAGAGATGGAATTTTTTCCATTTATTAACATCGATCCTAACAGGAGTATCTTTGATATGCTTAATTAACTTTATACGATAATTGACGTTTTGTTTGATGTTTTCAATGTATTCTTCCATAAAATCAAAATCAATTTCTTGCTGATGAGTCGTTGGAAGGGGGATTTCTATATTTTTGGCATAATTACGAGTAAATTTAAAATCATAATCGTACCCTTTGTTTATTGCAGTTTTATAAAATATCGTAAGTATAAACATAAGGATATTAGGAGTCACTCTATTGAATTTTGGGTACATACCTTGAACGTGTGAATAACCCACAAAATCAGATTCTCGATAGAATATTGTATTAGCGTTTGTAGTATCGCTAAAAGTAATTATATTTCCTTTTTCAGTATTCGGTTTGTCAGTATAACCACCAATACCATTATTATAGGCAACATTACCAACGACAGGATTAGTTCCTAATTCGTCAAATAGAAGTGCGTTTTTTGCATTATAATGTTTGGTTGGCCTTATATCGAACAAATCTTCAATTCTATATTTTTTCCAACTTGAAATATTAATCATTTTTATCGCTATCCTTTACAAGTTTTATTTGTATGTTTTTCGCATCAGCAGATAGTTCACCTGAATATAGAATAACGTCGGATATATTTTCTTTGAATGATTTCAAATCAATTTCTTCTTTGTACATTTGAAAATCCATTAGAGTTTTGATGAAATCTTCTTCTGATAGTAATAATGGTTTTTCCGGCATAGGGTAACTCAAACCTGTCATGTTTTCCAAATTGGGGGTTACCCATTGGACTGAATTGTCACCAGTTTGTCTTTTTATTATGCGAATCCAATTATCTTCAATAGAGCTCCAACGATCTTTTATATCTTGTCTTCCTTGATTTTTTACAGTTTCTAAGCCATCGTAATCAATGTAGCAAGTAAAAATTTCTTCACCATTTTGAGGTTCACCAGCCTTAAATATAAAAATAGAGGTTGAAACACCTTCTGCAAAGGTTTCTTCTGGCAACTTTATGATTTTCAATAATTTATTTTCTTTGAAAATCTTTTTAACGACGGTCTTTTTTTCTTTCTCTAATTTATGGTCGGGAAGAATGAATGCAGCTAGTATCCCTTTGGGAGAATTACTTAGGACGTTGTATACTATATCAATACAACCATATTTTCTCTCAAATGGAGGATTCATTAAAACTTTTGTTATAGGGTGTGCAGTTGGAATCAAATGATTATTACTGTCTTTAAGGAATATATTGTTTTTTTCATCAAACTGATAACTGATTTTTTTGATCCAGTCACCAGCTTCTGATGTTCTTGTATCACCAAGAAGAATATTTGTTTTTCCATCTTTATGAATCAACATATTAGCACATGCTAACGCAAAAATTTCTCTGTCAAATTCAATTCCATACAACTGACTTTTCTTAATGCTTTCAGCATCACGGGAATTTGGTCCACCAGCTTCTTGAAGCATGTTACTCATGGCTTTAGTTAAGAATCCACCGCTTCCACACGCACCATCTAAAACAACAGAATCTTTATTAACATCAATCAACCTATACATCAAAGAAGTAATATGTTCGGGCGTAAAAACTTGGCCACTTTCTGACTTCTTCTTGTATCTGTTAAATTCATTGAAAAATATCCCCATGACATCTTCGCCACGCCAATTATCAGAATTGATGGAATCAGATATTTTGTCTATCGCACTTATGAATTGATTGATAGCTTCTTGATTTTCTGTGGAGTTCATTTTTATTTCACTATAAACTTCTGTTAGCGTGGATAATTTTGCATTTTGTTGTATATCTTTCTCTAAAGATTTGTTAAGAGTATTAAGAATTGAATTGTGTAATAACGAATAACTCATTCCTTCTTTTATCCAAGCATCATATCTTTTAGCTACCAATGCACAAGCTGTAAATATCATACGATGATACAAGTTTTTAATGCCAAATTCCGTGTGTAGTAAATTATTTATTTTGCGAGTATGCTTGTAAATTTCGTTTTTATCAACCGGTGATGAAGAAAATATCTTTAAGTAATAGTCTTTATTTTCTAGTTTAGTAGATGTATTAATTTCTACCATATTGCCATTTGAATCATTTTTAAAAACTTTTAAATCAAATCCGTTATATATGATACCTATCACATTCGGATATTTTTTGAGTATAATATGACAATTTTTAAACAACTCATCAATATATTTTTCAATTGAAATTTTACTATTTTTAGTTTCTAAAACTAAAGCAGGATGAGATGTTATCTTAGGTAAATACCAACCGTCAGGCTTATCTTTGACACCTTTCCACTCTGATATTTTTAACGTTTTTCCAAGTTCATTGAAAGTGGTCAATTGTCCAACACCTGCTATTACATCATCTGAATCATTAAAACCTAATGTTTTGTTGGCTAATTCTCGTACTTGGTCTTCAGTAAGTTGTTTCGGCATCTTATGCCACCACCTTTCGTGATGACACTAAAAAGAACCCACTACTAAATAAAGTTAGTGAGTTCTTCAAAAAATGCTTGACAAATAAACCTAGGCGCAGATAATCAGGCTGTAGGCTGTAGGCTGTAGGCTGTAGGCTGTAGGCTGTAGGCTGTAGGCTGTAGGCTGTAGGCTGTAGGCTG